>JAGQQC010000307.1 GCA_020426395.1 Planctomycetaceae bacterium | reverse complement strand
AAACCAACTGAAAACAGCCGTCATGACCTGCAAGCTGCGTCGTGCTTCGTCCTGGAGTTGCGGGCTGACTCGTTGCAATTGTTCCGGTACGGTACCTGATTCTTCTGCAACCTCCACGATCTGCAGATATTCTTCCGTGTACAACCGGCTGTTTCGCATCGCCTCGCTAATAAGTTTCCCTTCCTTCAAATCAGTCTGCATCTGGGGGATGGACGCGATATAAACGCCATTTCCGGTGGCTCGTAGAGAGATATCAAGACATTTCAGAACTGATAATCCAGTCTGCTGTGTCAAAGCAAAAGCCCAGGAGAAACGAGCAATCGCAAAATTCTGCATGCAAGGTTTGATGACAGGCAATTTCATCAAAATGCTGTGAATGAATTTTTTACCTCGCAAAGCCCGGGTACCAACCACATAGGCAATGAACCCCAGGAAGAGTGGCCCCAAAGTGAAGAGTAGCCACATCTTGGCCCCTTCTGTCCCCGTCAGTCCGAAACCAAGGGGATCGAACGATTCTCCCCGTTTGGGCTCTGCAAACAGTCCAATGATCAACAGCATGAAGGCGATAATGAAAATCGCAGCGAACATCTGCAGGATCGGCATCGTCAATTGAGCCCACAGTTCCCGTTTCAGACTACGATTGCGTTCGAAGTGCTCCGCCAGATCGCGCAAGACCTCGGGAAAATGTCCCGAATTTTCACCGACGCGAACCATACTGATCATTAATTCGGGAAAAGCCCCTTTGCGATTTTCCATCGCACTGGCGATATCGCTTCCCTGCGTGATGTCAATCAACATCTCCTTGAGAATTTTCCGGAGATGGGGATCGGAGGTTTTTTCGGAAGTAACCTTGAAAGCTCGATTAAAATCGAGCCCCGCTTGAAGCGAGTTGCTCAAGGTACGACACATTAAGATCAGAGAATTCGGTCTAATACGCGAATTGAACATCTTGATACCTTCCAGGTCAACTGCAGGTAGCCGTGCGTTGAAATCGAGTTGAGTACAACAAGAGAGAACTTGAGGACAGAAAGGCCCATTCAAAACGGATGAGGGCCGCGCGCAACGCTGGTGACTCGCGTTTGTTGAGGCCCGACTTGTTTTGAAGAGGTTACTTCCAGAGGATTGGGAGAGAGGTTTGATCGTATATTTATGGAAATGATCTGTATACCAGTCTATCGGACGTGAACTTGGGTTGAAATTCCGATAAGTATGGGCGGAGATTCTTTCGTCAGATTCCCACTCAATTTCCTAATCGGACCTTGTGTTACCAAGGGAAAGACTGGTTTACTCTAAAAATCGTGAGAACCACGAATTATTAGTACATTCACTATGGCACACTTTGGTTGGCCGGTTCAAGGGAACCGGAGTTCAGTTTATCCCCAAATTCATTAACTGACTTTCACTCGCCCCCGCCAGATTCTGCAGGGTAATTTATGGATTTTCTTAATCTTAACAACAAAAAAATACTCGTACTGGGCACAGCCAACCGAAAAAGCGTCGCCTTTCAGACTGCCCATGTTTTAGAACAGGCAGGGGCTCAGGTGATTTATTCGGTTCGCTCTCCTCAACGGGCGGAACAAGTCCGAAAACTTGTGGGGGAAGCTCCCGTTTACATCTGTGATGTCGAACACCAAGCTGAAATCGATGCATTGCGCGACCAGGTCACTGAAGAGCAGGGGGAAATTCATGGGCTGCTCCATTCAATCGCCTTTGCCGATTATTCCGCCGGTTGGAGCCCTTTTCATGAAACTCCCCGGAAAGCGTTTCTGCAAGCGATCGACATCTCCTGTTACTCATTCATTGCACTGGCCAACGCGTTTAAGGAGTGCATTAATGCAGAAACGGGCAGTATGGTCACTGTTTCAATTTCAACCACACGTATGGCCGCCGAGAACTATGGATACATGGCTCCGGTCAAAGCGGCGCTCGATTCCTCCCTCTGCTTTCTGGCCAAGTCGTTCTCTAGTTTCTCCAAAGTTCGATTCAATGCCGTCTGTCCCGGATTATTGAAAACATCCGCCTCCGCCGGAATTCCAGGGTATGTTGACAGTTATCTCTTCGCCGAAAAAGCGACTTTACGTAAAGCGGCTGTTCAGACGTCGGAAGTTGCCAACGCGGCCGCCTTTTTACTCTCTCCACGCTCCTCCGGAATCAATGCGCAAAGAGTCGTGATTGATGCAGGAATGGAAACGAACTATTTTGACAATGAGATTATCTCTGGAAAATAAGCGTTTTACCCCGGTTGGAGGTATCTCGTCTCACAGGAGCGTTACTGACAGGTTGACGAGAGCACTTTCAATCAAAAGGATAGGCCCAGCAGGGTTGTCGTGAACCTGATTAACCACTCATCGTGTCAGTTTTTCGTCTCACTCTGTTGCCCGGTCGTGGACGGTTCAGTATGTTTCAGGAACATATTAAGGATAACCAGAGCGTTTAAGATTTTAATTTGATATCATCCAGGAAAGCTTTTCGGGCGACCTGGTATCGGAAATACATCACCATTCAGGAGAAGAAACGTGGCGGAACGAGTGGTCATCATTGGATCGGGACCAGCCGGATGGACATCAGCGATTTATGCCTCGCGTGCCAACCTGGAACCGCTGGTCATCGAAGGAGCCATCACCGAGGAAAATCGCCAAAAGGGAACGCTCCCCCTCGGTCAACTTGCTCTGACAACGGAAGTTGAAAACTTTCCCGGGTTTCCATTCGGGGAAATCGTCCCTTATCTCGACAGCGCGATTGATAAAAATCGCCGCATGATGATGGTGGACCACATGGGAGAGGGAGTCACTGGCCCGGAGTTGATGGAGCTGATGCGTCAACAAGCGGTCAACTTTGGCACCCGAATCAAAACGGACGATGTCGTTTCCGTCGATCTTTCTCAGCATCCCTTCCAGATCAAAACGCTCAGTGGAGAGGAATACGAAGCCCTCTCCCTGATCATTGCCACCGGTGCCCGGGCAAATTACCTGGGACTGGAATCGGAAGATAAGTACAAAAACATGGGGGTTTCCGCCTGTGCCGTTTGCGATGGCGCTCTTCCACGTTTTCGCCAGAAACCACTGGTCGTCGTCGGTGGTGGGGATAGTGCGATGGAAGAAGCCGATTACCTAACCAAGTTCGCCTCCACTGTCTATATTATCCACCGGCGGGATGAATTCCGCGCGAGTAAAATCATGGCAGATCGGGCGATCAATAATCCCAAAATCGAGGTCAAATGGAACTCGGTTGTCGATGAAGTCCTTGGGACCGATACCGAAGGGGTCACTGGAGTTCGTATCCGTAGCACGGTGAATGAAAACGAAACCGAAGAGCTGGAAGCCGCTGGTTACTTCGCCGCCATTGGCCATACTCCCAACGTGGACTTCCTGGGCGGTCAGGTGGAACTTAAGGAAAACGGTTACATCAAATGGACCGTTCCCCATCGCACGAACACAAGTGTCGAAGGGGTTTTCGCCGCCGGTGATGTCGCCGATGATTACTACAAACAGGCAATTACTGCTGCCGGTTCCGGTTGTAGCGCAGCCTTGGACGCCGAACGCTGGCTGGCTCTGAAGGGACTGCATTAAACCACGATTGTTTGCAGCAGTGCTTTTGCAAAATCGATTACTTAAGCTCATCCGAAAGTCAATCTTCCGGATGAGCTTTTTTTGTGAGTTCGTCGGAAGTAACTAGTTTCACTGAACTTGGAAATCATGATTGTGTAAAGCTCAACCTCGCTTTATTATGAAGAGACGAGTGAGGTTTTTTAGAGCAACATCAGAGTGTATCAATACTCTATTGTTCCAATAACAATTCTGTTTGAACTCTGCTCGCACATTTTCTTATTCATTTCATTCCATCGCATTATTAATCCTTACAGGATTTCCAATAGGAATCACTTCCATGCTTTCCCGAGAAGGATGCCGGGCCCGTCAGCGTCGTTTATGGAACCAGTTACCCGGTGACATCGAATGGGCTCTTCTTGCCGACCCACGGTCGGTCGTCTACTTCAGTAATTTTATGGTGAACCCGCTCAGCTTTTCCGGTGGCGAACGTTGCTGGTTACTGTTGGAACGGGATGGTAAGACCAGTTTACTCGGAGATAATTTTTCCATTCGGTCCGCTTCTGCTGAACCCTATGTTGATGAAGAAGTGGTCGAAAAATGGTACGACCATAAACATTCCGTAGGAAATCGAGACCATGCGCTCGTTGCTGCGTTAAAACAAATCGCCCCCCAATTAAAAGAGCGTCCAGGAGTTGTCGAAACAGAATGGATGCCTAGTTCGATCCTCGGTGTGCTAGGCCATTCCGGATTCTCCCGCTCAGAGGTCTCCTCCAGCGGAAAGGGAAATTGCGGTTCGGATTCTGCAGAACCGAGTCCCGAACGGATTGCACTCGGTTCCGTTGTGCGGGAATTGCGCCGACAGAAAGAACCAGATGAAATCGATCTATTGAAAATCTGCATGAAAGCGACCGATGCTGGTCATGCCCGAGCGAGGGAGATCATCAAACCCGGCATTTCGGAATTTGAAATCTACCGGGAAGTGCAAAACGCTGCTCTCAAAGCGGCTGGTCGTCCGGGACTGGTTTACGGAGACTTTCGCGCGAACAACGCCGGGGCCCCCAAAGCAGGAGGGTTGCCGACGGATTACGTTCTACAAGAACAGGATATTTTCATTCTTGACTATTCTGTCGTGCTGCACGGTTATCGTTCCGATTTCACCAACGCCTATGCCGTCGGCCAACCGACTGCCGATCAGCAGAAGATTTTTGATATTTGTCTCGACTGCCTGAATGCGGGTGCCGCTTATTTGAAAGCGGGAGTTTCCGCGAAAAGTGTTTATGAGACCGTCACACAACCGATGCTCAATGCCGGATATCCGGCACTCGGACATCATGCGGGCCACGGAATCGGTCTCGGTCATCCTGAATCTCCTATTCTGGTCCCGGAAAGTACCGATACTCTGCTTGCAGGAGATGTCGTCACTCTTGAACCGGGAATGTATATCGACGGGATCGGTGGAATTCGTATCGAGCACAATTACTTGATCACCGAATCAGGATCCGAACAATTGAGCAACCATGAGATTTCTCTCACTTGAACAAGAGGTCCGTTGTGAATACTGAGCGCTCTGTCAGTCACAGCCCTCGGGTATCGTTCCCGTGGTTATCGACTGCGTTAATAGAACTGGAATCCTCCGGCTTGAAACGCACGCGTCGTCGCGTCACCCCCCATGGTGACGGTACGTGTGAAATCGACGGCCACTTGCTTAAGAACTATGCCTCGAACGATTATCTCGGGTTAGCCCACGACCCACGTGTAATTCGGTCTGCTCGAACTGCCATGGAGAATGCTGGGGCTGGAGGCCGCGCCAGCGCACTGATTTGCGGACGAACGGACTGGCATGTCTTGCTGGAAGAAAAACTTCAGGAATTCAAACAAGCGGAGGCCGCAATCCTGTTTCCAACGGGTTATGCCGCTAACCTGGGAGTGATTTCAGCTTTAACCAATGAAAACGATTTGATTCTGAGCGATGAACTCAATCACGCCAGCTTGATCGATGGTTGCCGATTGAGCCGTGCCGAAATTTCCGTCTATCCCCATAACGATATGGAAACATTAAAAGCCCGACTGGCCAATGCCGCAGGCTACAGACAGCGGATGGTCGTGACCGATGGTCTGTTCAGCATGGATGGGGATGTCGCTCCGCTGAATGAGATCTGTGACCTTTGTGACCAATACGATGCCTCCGTCATCG
>JAGQQC010000306.1 GCA_020426395.1 Planctomycetaceae bacterium | reverse complement strand
TATCGGAAACTCTTCCCGGAGTATTGAAGAAAACAGTCTGCCATTAGATTCCCGTGAGAGCCCTGTTGAAGAGACTGAATTCGTCTCAGCCAGTTCTGATTTACGCCCCTCCGACTCCGGGGTCACGTTTGCTCTGCACGAAACAGTCTCGCAATCTCCGGAATCAAATAGTTCTTTTCAGCCCAAACGGACCGCACAAACACAGACGAATTCTGAAGAAGATTTCAGCCTGCCCAGCATCCGTCGGTAATCCCCAGGGGGTTCCAGATCCGACAAATCAGGGACGTTCATCCGCGGTGACTTCAATCATCACCCGGAATGATTTCCCCATGCTCGCCACACTGAATGCCTCTTCGCAAGAGTCCAGCGGGAATCTCGCTTCGACGAGTTCGCTAAAGGGATAACGCTCGGCATGGGTTTTCAAAAAGTTCAAGGCCGTCTCTAAGTCGATCGGGGCATAATTGTGTACCCCTTTGATTTCGAGCATCCGTCGTACAACTTGCTCGGGTGACAATTCCACAGAGTCCGCTGGAAAAACAGACCCAACGAGAATCAATTGCCCACCGATTCGTAACAGTTCCAGTCCCTCCCGAACCAGTGGAGTAACCCCAGTCAGTTCGAGAACAACATCGGCTCCGCGCCCTTCCGTCAACGGCAAAATTGTGGTGACGAGGCTCTCCTCAATCTGTCCGGAATGGACCAGGTCTGTCGCTCCGAAGGTCTTCGCCCGGTCTAATCGTGCCTGATCCCGATCCACCAGAATGATTCTCCGGGCTCCCCCCTCTTTGGCCATCGCGCTCGCCGTCAGCCCCAGCATTCCGGCTCCCAGAATAACCACATTCGCACCTTCCAGCGAACCCGCCTTTCGTAAAGCTGCCGCAACGGTCGCCGTCGCGCAGTTGGCCGGACAGGCAACGTCATCCGGCAAATTCTCCGGTATCCGGAATAAGGTACTGTTGCGCCGCAAGATAAGGTGGCTCGCCAATCCCCCCGACCAGGGATACGTGGTGAAACATTGATGGCCGTATTTCAACAACTGCTCACACTTCTGCGGTAGATCATGCTGACAATAAAAACAGTCACCGCAATGCACACATAAGGACCAGGTCACCCGATCGCCAATCTGGAGCGGACTCCCGTCATAAGCAGTGGGCGTTTCCTTTTCGGACAGCGCCAGAATCCGGCCGATGATTTCATGCCCCAGAATAACAGGCGTCGACGCTTCCCGACGACCGTGAAATGTATGCAAATCACTCCCACACAAAGTCGTCGCCGATATCGCAACGAGAACCTCCCCCGGTTTGAGTTCCGGCAAGGCCGCCTGAACCCGGTTGAGTGGTGAACCCGTTCCTTCGAACAAGATCGCCGTTGCATCAGAAGAATTTGAAGTCATGTTCGCTATGAAGCTCTGCTTAGTGATGATGCTAAAAACGCTCGTCGGGTGAATTTATGTCACCACTGGTTCCGGTTCCATCGCCGCGTGGCGGATCATGCGGCGTTCGAAATAGATGAGGCTGGCGATCATACAGACGAGGGACACCGCTGAAATCCAGATGGAAGTCGTTAGATACATCTTCAAATAATCGATTTTCAAAACGGTAAAGTTTCTGATCACCATAATAAAGACATATCCCAGATAGCCGGTCGCATCGGCCAGATACATGAGGTAACCCAGATTACTTTTTGCTCGAAAGACCGCGATCATCCGTTCAAACACAGTAGTATGGAACGCCACGTAGGGAACATACATTCCCAAACCACTAATTACCATAAAAGAAAATCCGTCCAGCATACGGGACTGATATCCCCAGACGGAAAGGCAGGTCAACAGAAAACCTCCACTCATCGTGAATACGGCCGTTCGAAACGCATTACGATTGTTACGGATGAAGATCGCAGCACCGTTGATGAAGGTCACTCCTAACATCACCAGAAACTCGGATTGCGTGAAGATCTCGGGCTGGTCTTCTTCACCAAGTCCTTCCCAGATTTCGGTCGCAAAATCATCTCGGATACTCCGAATAATCGTCAGCAGGATATAAGTCAGAATCATGCAGGATAGACCAAATGCATAGGTCTGAAAAAACTCCCAGCGATCTGAACGAGTCATGGGGCGGCGTTCTGAACGATGGGCGATATCCTCTGCATGAGGAGGAGGAATCTGCCGCAGCATCCACACAAACAGAAACAGGGGAAGCAGAAAAAGCAAACCTTCAACGAAAGGCATCCAATAGGGAGAGATTTGCAAATGGCCGTAACCGGGAAGTTCAAACCCGGTGATTAACCAGAGTCCGACGGATTTCACCACCCCCGAGGAAAGAATAAAACTCGCGCATAATCCGGCATTGAGTGCTTCGGTGACTTTCCGGCCTTCCAGATAACTGAGTACCAATCCGAAAATCATTCCGAGCGGCAAACCATTCAGGAAGAGACAAACGAATTTCAAGGGCAAAGGAACAACGGCATAGAGTAATAAAGCTCCTTCCGCGATCCCGATCATCGATAGGAAAGCGAGTGTCCGTCTTGCAGGAGGCATCTCGGAAATCACTTTGATCCCGAGAAACTTGGACAACATGTAACCAAATACCTGCGCGGTAACGAGCACCAATTTGAAACTGATTCCGAACTGGACCATTCCATCATACGTTGCCGCCGTGAACGGCTTCCGAAACGCATACATACAAAAGTACGCGCCGAACGCGGCCACAATGCAGTAGACGGAAAACGTCGTGGGGGACGCTTTCTCCAGTTTTTTCGTGATCCAGTCGGAGGACATACAAACCTGCTTGGGAACTTATCGCAGTTTTACCAACAAGTTCCATCGAAAACGGAAAAGAAACGCGGGCGCGAATTTTAGCCTGTTATTGTAAGGAATTCATTAAGGAAGGATACGGACAAGCTCAGCCGTTCTCTGGGGTTTGATCGATCTCAAGATCAATGACCACTTCCCAGGGGTAACCAGGTACAAAGATACATGGCGCGGGGGACGGTTGTTTCCAGAAGTGCTTCCCACTGTTTTTCGATGGAAGACTGAGCAGACGTTCCCAGAAAGATTTCCGACAGACTGGGCTCGACATAATAATCGATGATTCGGACCTTTTCCGGATCGAACCCCGCTTTGTCACCGAGTGCCTTAAGGGCATCCTCCTCGTACCCAATCTCATCGATTAATCCATTCTGCAAAGCCTGAGAGGCCGTGTAGACCTGACCAGTTGCCAGGGCTTTTACTTGCTCTACATCCAGGTTCGCCCGGTTTTCCTCAATCACACCGGTAAACAGTCCCAATGAATCTGCGATGATCGCGTCCCAGAGTTCTTTTTCCTCACCGGCCAATTCACGAAAAGGACTGGGGGAATCTTTGAATGGCCCTGATTTGATCGGGGCGGATTTGATTCCGAATTTTTCTTCGAGACCGGTCATTTCAAAACGAGGAATGATCACACCGATGGATCCGGTCCAGGTAGTCGGTTCCGCGAAAATTTTTGCCTCTGTGCCTGCCCCCATCGAGACATAGTACCCGCCGGAAGCGGCGTACTTCTTCATGTGAACGTAAACCGGTTTCTTCTCCGTAAGCTTCTTCAGTTCATGATAGATTTGATGACTATCCGGCGCTCCCCCACCAGGACTATCAACCGAGAGGAGCACAGCCTTCACATTGTCATCTTCTCGCGCTTTTTCAATTGACTTAAGAATGTTTGTGGTGTTCGAGCCGAAGATAACTCCCTCTACGGAAATACGGGCGACCTTTTCGGAAGCAGTCTGACTTCCATCGTGGAATCGTTCCTGGGGCTCATGAGGATCTTGAAAGTACTCTCGATAAGCGAGGTACATACCCACATTCATCATCAGTGAGATGACCAGCAATATCTTCAACCATTTGGGTCTCCCCGGATTGTGATTGATGATGATCGTGGAACGCCCATCTTGCGTGGGTGGACCGATTTCTAATTCCTCCGTGTTGTTCTTCCCCATCTCAGTATCCTTGCCTTTCAAAATTTCGGTCGCGCGCGAAGGGTTTCGTTGTTCTCGCACCTTGATTCACAATAGAGAACTCGGGTCATTTGCGAATCACTGGTAGACCTTGATCAGGCTGCCGGTTAATCCTGTTTTTTCTCGTTTGAATCGGTAGAGGTGTCAAAATTTATCTGACCGATACGACGATAAAAACGATGACCGAGCGCTGATTATGTAACGTCTGTTGCGGGAGTGCAACATTGCACCCGGTTTCGTTTCAGCCTTGTTTTCAGGTTGCTGGAAACAAATCAGAAGCCACCCCGCAGATAAAAAATGGTTTTTTAATTCAACC
Source organism: Planctomycetaceae bacterium (assembly GCA_020426395.1). Taxonomy (GTDB): domain Bacteria; phylum Planctomycetota; class Planctomycetia; order Planctomycetales; family Planctomycetaceae; genus Polystyrenella. The sequence continues at coordinate 1,447 of JAGQQC010000306.1, read as the reverse complement.
ACCGCTCGCAAACTGCATCGATGACAGGTTCCTGACTGGTCTAAACCCAGCAAAGAACCGCATAGGAGTGATGAGCATGAGCTCAAACAAATACTATCGAAAAGCGATATTCACGCTCGCATTGAGCACCCTTTCCTGCATGACCTTAACCGTTTGGGCGGCTCCTCCCCCCTCGCGTCCGGCTCCTAAGCCGACCACGCCCGTGATGCAGAAAACCGTGCAAAAATCGCGATATTCTCAACTACGTCATCAAACGATGACGGTTCGTCCCCAGACGGCTCCTCAGCAAACGCGGGGAAGCCAGGTACAGACCGTCTCGAACCAGCAGCCTGTCATGCGGAACCTGAACCAACCACCCCGGTTGATGCCCGTTCCCCAATCACACGGCGTGGCTTCAACCCGATCAACTTCAGCTCCATCGATTCCGAAGCAAACTAATTCTCCCTTCGGCGTGATGAAAGACGAACTCCAAACGGTAGCAGGAGGGGGATCACGTCCGACAGGTCGTACATCGGAGATCAATGCCGAACTTCGTAAACTTTACGAAGCCGATGGTCGCGAGATGCCTGACTTGCCAGCACACCGCCCCCAGGCGATTCCTACTCCACAAGCACAGAACGCACCTGCAAATACAACATCTGGTAATGACTCGTTCGAATCAGATAACAGTGGCACCTACTATCGCCCCAATTATCTGTCTGCTGGAAAGAATTCGCGAGCCGCTTCCAATCCTCGTTCACGTTCAAGATCGAACGGTCGTCCGAATGCCTTCAAACGATTCTTCGGGAAACTGGGAATCGGTTCGCAAGACGAAGAAGAAATTGAAGAACCGGTTGTTAATACAACCCAGTCGGTTCCTCAACAACCCTCCGGGTTCCGTCAACCGCAGCAACAGCAACAGCAACCACAACAACAGCAAGTTGCAGCTCAACCTCAGACGGCCAATCCGACTCCTCAAACCCAAAGTGCACAACAGCAACCTGAAAAAACGACGACACCTCAAAAACGGTTACAGTTGAGCCCGACGAACAAATTGAATCTGAAGAAAGAGACCAAGTTCGCCACGCAGGAAACAGACGGATTCCAACCTTTTGGTGCCGAACTTGATGAAGGTTATGTAGCCCAACCAGAAGCACAGAAAATCGAACCCGCACAAAATGTTCCCGAAGAACTTCTCGTTCAGGAACCAGCACGGGTTGAAGAAGACCTCATGAACGCTTTTGGTGAAGGCGAAGAAGAGCCCCTGAAGGGAACGCTAGAATTAAACTTGGAACCGATCGAAACCGAGTTCGTCCAGGAACAACCACGCACGAATACTTCGCCGGAAGCAGCCGCTGAAGTTCCCGTCATGGCAAACGATAACGAACCTATCCGATTGGAATTAAAAGCCGATAACGGACAAATTGAAGTCGGCGAAGCCGCCCCGGTGACGGAACCGGCGGAACTG
>JAGQQC010000305.1 GCA_020426395.1 Planctomycetaceae bacterium | reverse complement strand
AATCAAGGTGCTGAATCAGCTAGTCGAGGTGGGTCGGTTGGGACGAAAAACGGGGGCGGGTTTTCGGCAGTTTGTTGGTCCGAAAGCAAAACCGGCAGCCGATCCTGCATTTGAACCGATTCTCGAAGAATGCCGACTTGCTCAACGCGAGATTCCGGAAGAGGAAATTCGTGACCGACTTTTCCTCGCAATGTTGCTCGAAGCGATACGTTTGCTGGAAGAAGAAGTCGTCGTCAGTCCCGCGCACGTTGATATGGGTATGATTCTAGGAACAGGTTTTCCCACCTTCCGCGGTGGCTTGCTTCGCTGGTGTGATACAGAGGGAGCGGGCAACATCATAAAACGTTCGGAAAAGCTGATGCCACTTGGCCAGCGATTCGAGGTACCCGACTCGTTACATCAAATGGCCAAAACGGGTGAGAAGTATTATCCCATTCCTGATGATGTCGTTGAGAGCTTGCGGGAGAAATGATGGTCGTCAGAAGTTAGTTTCGATCGTAAAAATTCGGAATGATCAACGTCTAAAACTGAAACAATAGAATCACCGATTTCAATTTCGGAGAAAATCATGCAACAAGCGGTCATCGTGGATGCCGTGCGAACCCCGATAGCAAAGGCTTCGTCCGAGAGTGGCAACTTTCGTGATGTGCGGGCGGAAGATCTGTCGGCGCACGTCATGAAGTCGCTTGTCGAACGGACCGGGATCGATCCGCATCTGATCGAAGATGTTAAATGGGGTTGTGTTCAACAGCAGGGGGAACAGGGGATTGATGTCGGTCGCATCGCGAGTTTGATCGCCGGGTTGCCGATCGAAGTGGCGGGAGTGACCATCAATCGGAACTGTGGTTCCAGCTTGACCGCGATTCATGACGCTGCCATGTATATCGCGGCAGGCAATGATAATATTCAAATCGCTGGCGGCATCGAACACATGGATCATGTTCCCATGACCAAGGGATATTCTATTGCTCCTTCGTTGCTGCGCAAATATAGCGAAGCGATGATGCATATGGGCATGACGGCAGAATATCTGGCTACGAAATATCAAGTTGGTCGGCTCGAACAGGATGAATTCGCCGCCCGCAGTCACGAGTTAGCCGCTAAGGCTACGAATGCAGGATCCTTTCAATCAGAAATCGTTCCAACCTGGGGACGTGACGAAACAGGGCGCAAGACCTTGATCAATCGGGATCAAGGGATTCGCTACGACTGCACCGTCGATGGACTTTCGGGATTGCGCCCCGCATTCAAACCGGCGGGAGGTTCCGTGACCGCCGGGAATTCCTCTCAATTGAGCGTGGGGGCGACCGCCCTGTTACTCATGTCCGCTGAAACTGCGTCGGAACTTGGTTACAAACCGCTTGCCAAAGTTGTTTCGATGGCCGTGGTGGGGGTCGACCCCTGTGAGATGGGAATCGGTCCGGTACCGGCCGTTCTCAAAGCGCTCGATCGGGCGGGATTAACGCTTAATGAAATTGGGGCCATTGAACTCAACGAAGCGTTTGCTGTGCAGGCTCTTTCTGTACTCAAATGCCTTGGTATCGGAACTGAGAAAGTCAATCTTCGGGGAGGCGCGGTGGCGTTAGGCCACCCTCTCGGCGCAAGTGGCGCCCGCATCGCGACCACCCTCCTCTACCGCATGCGCGATGAAAATGTGAAGTACGGCCTCGCCACGATGTGCATCGGTCAGGGCCAGGGGATTGCGACGATTTTTGAAGCGATGTGATTTATGACAAGAATAAGATTTCAGGCTTTGCATTTTAATGTCTAGAGGAAGTCATTAAAGAGTTCGCTCTTCAGTCTTACTCCGGTCGGGGCACCTATTTGACCTGTTTAGGAGTTTGCGACCCAGACGGGAACCTCCAGAAATTCAGCCAGTTCAGCGATCTCGACTTGAATTTCAGGGTCGGCTCCCGTGGAGAATAGAGAGACTCTTTCTGCCGTTTTGAGAATGGCATTTAATTCATGGCCTGTGTATGAAGAGCCATCGAGATCACCGTTGAAGATGAGTAGTTGCAAAGCATAGATGTCCTCAAGAGGAATCACTTCCGGTTCCTGGGAGAGTCTTAGTCGTTTGAGCCAGGCTCGGCGGCTGCTTCTTAATTGGTTATTCGACTTGTCGAACCGGGTTGTTTGGAGCATGTAACCTCCCATCAAACTACCGACTCCCAGGAAAATGACTCCTAAAGCGAAGATCGTAATCAGGGCTGGTAAAGGGACATTACTAACTTGGTACACCTGGATATACACGCCCGACAGGATGCCCGCTAACCCCATAAGAATAAAACTGCTTTGGAAAGCAATATTCGACCAACTCGGTTTACACATGTAAAGCAGAGGAGAGATTCGCTTGATGCGATAGGCGTGTAAGTTTGTTGAACCGCTGGTCAAACAAGTCCAGTCAGTCGCAGCCGCGACGGGATCGTCATATTCTTCTGCTGGATGGAAGTCAGTTCGCTTCATTCAGTGTTACCACGTATCGACATTTAGTGTTTCACGAAATCCCGACCAAGTTCGTAGAGCGCTTCGGTTTCCAACACCTGCGAATTCGATTCGAATAATTTTCGAACGCCCGCCTTGTGGATTTTCATCTTGAGTCCGCCGACGCCGATGGCTCCATAAGTAATCAGATCATCGATGGTTTTCGCTTTCGCCATCACGTCGATTCCTTCCAGTCCCACGGGGGGAACGGCATTGAGATCGATGGCGACTTTCAGGTTCGAGAGTGATTTCAGTTCTTCTGTCGTGAGAAACTGGACTCCTGCTGCTCCGGAAGCGAGCAGGAATTGGGCGTCGTTAGCCAGTTGCAAGATTTCGGCACCGTTTGAAGATCCGGCGGGAGTCACGTGGCCTTTGTAACCCATCGCGTTCAATTTTTCGGTTGCTTTGGCTGCCTTCGCTTCGGATCGGGAGACAAGCGTGACCTCCCCGCCCGCTCTTGCCAGTAACTGGCAAGCCCGATAACCGACGGGACCTGTTCCTCCCAGGACAACTGATTTCGTTTGAGCCAGATCGAGATGTTGTCCAGCCGAGAGGACCGCCGCGGCTGCGGTGGTGACGGAGCCATTCGGATCGAACATCAACGAAACCCGCATGGGACCGAAGAACGTGTTCTGAACTTTTTGGAGAACGGCTTCAGCATCGTCAGTGTTGCTGCCCCCTAGAAAGAGGGCTGTGTTCTCGAGATCTTGCGGCCCCCGGGTAAAAATGGCGCCGTGCACGAGCGGTTCGACGTTCTCGGGAGTGATTCCCCCATAGGAAAACAGTTCATCGACATCGGCATCAACGGCGACAACACGGTCGAACGAACTGGGAAGCAGGTCAGTATCGAGTTGAATGAGAATTTTTTTCATGGGACTGGAAGAATGTCGAGGTCAGGATCAGAGGGAATTCAAAGAAATCTGAATCGATTATTGCCTAAAGGTGCTGAAATAGACAGGCATAAAAAAACGGAGCAGACAGGTGCTGTCTGCTCCGGAAAGAAATCATCAGATAGTCACTTCAGCAAATTTGACAGGGTAACTGAAGTGAGTGGGCGATACTGGATTCGAACCAGTGACCTCCACGATGTCAACGTGGCACTCTAACCAACTGAGCTAATCGCCCCCGTGTTACGATCTTTGACAATCGAAAACTGAGTGGGGTTCAGTCCTCCGAACCTGTCCCGGCCATTTTGCGTCAAGATGGCCAATGGGAATGGGTTAGGCAGACTGCCCCTACCGTCAAAAGTTATGCTGTGAGAACTCTATCGTCAAGTCATAACGGGAGATTTCGTGTGGAACTTCACGGAACCTGAATAAGGATCAGATTGGGTTCAGGCTAAACAGGTTCTACCGGTCAAGCCGTGGTTGACGTCTTCTCGGCTCGTGCGATATAACTCCCTATGCCCTAATGTGTTACAGGAGTTTTTCAGCACGCCGGGAGCGGGAGGATGGCTGAGTTCGCCATTTCTGCTCCTTACTTCGGGCTCGTCCGATTTCTGGACACTATTTCGTTTGCCTCTCGTATGGGCGAACTTACTTAAAATCTCAACAGGATGAATCATGATCCAAGTCAAACTGCCGGATGGTACCGTTAAGGAGTATGCAGAAGAAAGTTCCGCCCTCGATGTTGCCGAGTCGATTGGTTCTCGGCTCGCTCAAGCTGTGGCGGCTGCGGAAGTGGACGGAAAAATAGTCGATGCAACCCGCCCGCTCAAAGAAGTCAGCCAGAATGGGAACGAAATTAATTTGCGTCTGCTGACTAGTCGCGATGCCGAAGCGCTCGCCGTGATGCGGCATTCCTGTGCCCACATTATGGCGCGCGCGGTGATGCGATTGTATCCCGGTGTCGGACTCGCTTTTGGCCCAACCCTCGCGAACGGCTTCTATTACGACTTCGATATGGAACAACCCATTAGTGAAGATGACTTTCCCAAAATCGAAGCGGAGATGAAGAAGATCATCAAAGAGGCAGAACCTTTCGAGCGGTTCAGTCTGAAACGGGATGAGGCGCTGGAACTTTGCGACGAACTCAAACAGGATCTCAAGGTTGAGCATATTAAAACGGGGCTGGGCGAACATGATTCGGTCAGTTTTTACCGCCAGGGAGAGTTCGTCGACCTTTGTCGTGGGCCGCACATTCCGAATGCGGGAATCATTAAAGCGTTCAAGTTGCTCTCCGTCGCCGGTTCCTACTGGAAAGGGAGTGCGGATAATAAATCGCTCCAACGTTTATATGGTACCGCCTGGTTCAGTAAGGATGATTTGAAGCAATACCTGGAGCAGGTTGAAGAAGCGAAGCGTCGCGACCACCGTGTATTGGGGCGGAAGTTGGGATTGTTTCAGATTAATCCCGACGTCGGCCAGGGACTCTGTCTCTGGTTACCCAAGGGAGCCACCATCCGGGCAGTGCTGGAAGATTTCATTAAGAAGGAACTATTGGAGCGGGGATACGATCCCGTCTATTCACCACACATTGGCCGCGTGGAGCTGTACGAAACTTCTGGGCACTTCCCTTATTATCGTGATTCCCAGTTCGCGCCGATCTTCGGCCATGATGCCGGACAGATGGTCGATGCCTGGATCCGGAAACTACAGGAAGGCGATTTGAGTGGGGCTGAAGAAGCGAAGTTACTGGAAGCTTCGCAGGTTCTCGGTTGCCAATTGAACGAGTATAACCCCAAGGGGGCAGTAGAAGAAAAAGTCTTCGTTCTCCGTTCGTGGGAGAAACAGCAAGAGCGATATCTGCTCAAACCGATGAACTGTCCGCACCACGTGCAGATGTATAAAGCACAACCTCGAAGTTACAAGGAACTTCCCGTGCGTCTGGCCGAGTTCGGCACCGTTTATCGCCACGAACAATCGGGCGAGCTGAATGGAATGCTCCGTGTCCGGGGGTTAACCCAGGACGACGCACACCTGTTCTGTATGCCGGAACAGGTCGAAGGAGAATTCCGGGAGACCATTGAACTCGTCCGGTTTGTGCTCGATAGTGTTGGTCTAGATGACTATCGTGTTCAGCTTTCCTTGCGCGACCCGAATAGCGATAAATACGTGGGTAGTGAGGAGAACTGGCAGCAAGCGGAAGCCGCTCTGCGGAGAGTTCTGACGGAATCGGGGCTTTCGTTCTCCGCTGAAGAAGGGGAAGCTGCTTTCTATGGTCCCAAGGCCGATTTCATGGTGCGAGACTGTCTCGGTCGCGAATGGCAATTGGGAACTGTTCAGCTCGACTACAACCTGCCGGAGCGGTTTAAGCTGGAGTACATCGGTTCCGACAACCAGCGTCA
>JAGQQC010000304.1 GCA_020426395.1 Planctomycetaceae bacterium | reverse complement strand
GAGCGCAAACGGCAGGCACTCGTTCTTGATCATACTCTAAGTGACTCAATCAGCATTGGTTTCTCCAAGCTAGTCAGCCGCTTTGGTTTCATCTCAAAACAACAGGAACGTGAGAAAGTCGAATCCGTAATCAAAATGTACGACGTTCGCAGTTCCGGCCCTGAACAAGCCGTGGGTCAGCTCAGTGGGGGTAACCAACAGAAAGCGATTCTCGGTCGCTGGTTTGAACGGAACCCGGAAGTGATTATTCTCGATGAACCTACGCGCGGCATCGACATTGGAGCCAAAGCACAAATCCACAAACTGGTTGAAGATCTGGCCGATCAAGGAAAAGCGATTCTGCTCATCTCTTCCGATCTACCCGAAATTCTGTCGATGTCAGACCGAGTCCTAGTCATGAACCGGGGACGCATCGAAACGGAACTCCAGGGAGAGAATCTAACCGAACAGAACGTCATTCTTGCCGCCTCTGGCTTGAACAACGTCCCTGGTTTAAGCAACGAGGAGGCGTCCGCATGAATTCCACCTCCCGGACCGTTGGTAAACCAAACTCCACATTCAAGCTGATTTACCGACTCTATCCCGCCGCCGTTCGGCAACGGATTCTGTTTCTACTGGCCGGTAATCTTTTGCTCTTGGCTTATCTCTGGTTTGCCGCACATCAACGGGAAAGTTCATTCTGGAACGAACTCGTCAACATCGCTCCGAATATCGCTCCCCAGGTACTGGGAGCGTTTGCCTTAACCGGTCTCATTTATTGTGGCTCCATCGATCTTTCTATCGGGTCGATCATCGCCGTCGCGGGCAGCAGTTTCGGAATTCTTCATTATTATGGGGCCCCTCCGATCCTCTGTTTCTCCGGATGCTTTCTCACCGCGTTTTTCCTATCCCTCTTGAATGGACTTCTGATCCGTTTACTTAAAATCTCTCCTATCATCTTAACTCTCGGCGGACTTTCATTATACCGGGGACTCGCTCTCATCATTGCGCATCTGACGATTCCAGAGTTCCCCGAAGTATTCAGTATTCAGAACGACGCCTATCAGGGACCAGGAAAATTCTATGCCGGGGAAATTTTACTCGTCGTGCTCGTCGGTGTCCTTCTCTGGGAAGCCTTCGGCAAACTCCCTCGCCTCTGGCTGGCAGTGGGCTGCTCACCAGTCGCATGCGAACGCCAGGGACTCGACCCGGGTCGCTTACAGATGTCGGCCTTCTTGTTTAGCGGACTTTTCCTGGGTCTCTCCGCACTCATCCTGATAACCAACCCCCAGACAATCAAACCGTCACAAGTCGCAACCGGCTTCGAACTAACTGTCATTGGCGCCGTTGTTCTGGGAGGGACGAATATCTTTGGTGGGCAAGGTACATATCTGGGAAGTGCACTCGGCGCCTGCTTTCTCTATCTCGTTTCCAAATCACTCATTTATCTAGGCGTCGATGCCTTTTGGCGGGAAGCGATTGAAGGAGCCGTCATCGTCGTGGTGATTGGCTTTGATTGCTGGATACACCGTACGGAAAAACTTCTTGAGGAACTGAAATAACAGCCCCATGCGATACTGGATTCTCCTCATTATCTTGCTATTGGAGCTCGTCCTCTTCGCCCCGTTCAGCGGAGTGAAGTTCAGTTCGTGGAATGAATTCAGCGACTCCACACTCTGGTATGCGTCGGCCATCTTTGAACAATCAATTCCCTTATTGATCCTGTCGGTCGGAATGACCTTTATCCTCATTACCGGTGGCATCGACCTGTCGATCGGCTCGATGGTGGCCCTCATCGCCTGCGTCATGTCGCTTACCTCCGACCCTCAAACCTTCTGGTGGACCGGCTTCCCGCTCGGAGTGGCTCTCGGTCTCGGTCTCGGTTTTTTTAATGGTTTATTGGTCTCCCGGATGGATGTCCCTCCTATTATTACGACTTTAGGAACGCTCATCTTCTATCGAGGACTCTGCCTGATCACCGTGAGGGAATCCGAAAACGCGATTTTCGATGATATCCCCCACTATGAAATCTTCCGAGAAATGCCGATGTTGCTCCTCTTGTTTGTGATGATTGGCCTCGTGGGAGCGGCTGCTTTCTATCGATCACGTTGGCGCCGTGATCTGCTGATGATCGGCGGAAATAAAATCGCTGCACGCTATGCCGGCATCCCGGTCAGCTTGCGACTTCTGCAAGTTTACACCCTGATGGGTTTCCTCGCTTTCCTGGCTGCGCTCTGCCTGACAAGCAAGCACGGTTCCGTCTCCGCTTCTTCGTACACTCAACTGGAATTACAAGTCATCGTCGCCGTCGTTCTCGGAGGAACCCGCGTGGAAGGAGGTCGGGGATCAGTCATTTGTTCGCTCATCGGTGTATTCATGATCGCCGTACTTGAGGAAGGCCTGAGAGGCGCCGGTTCCACCTTCGAAAACGTGGACCATCTTCGCTACCTGTTTCTAGGACTCCTGTTAATCGGCGGCGTCTGGCTCAATAAACGAGCCGATTCTCCCTAAAGACAATTTCAAAACCCCGTTATGGCTCTTCTTGACGCAAGAGGCCGCTTGCGAATTTGATCAAGGTTCGGCAGACTATAATAAATCGATTACTCTCTGGAACCTCTCTTCAAACAGCGTGAAAGGATGATGTGGTGTTCCACTCTTCATCAGAGACTTCAACTTACCTACGTTCGTTTTTGGCTATAACCCTGCTTTGCTCATTAACCTTCCTGGGCGGGTGTGGGGAAAAACCCGAAGGAGACAGTTCCACTGCGAACGGTTCCGATGAGGAAATTGTCATCGCCGTTTTACCCAAACTCGTGAACATCGATTACTTCGACGCCTGTGAAAAAGGAGCCAAGAAGGCAGCGGACGATCTGGGTATCAAACTCGTTTACGATGGCCCTCAGCAACCAAGCGGTGTCGAACAGAACAAGTTCATTGAAACCTGGACCCGCCAGGGAGTAGATGCGATCTGCATTGCTCCAAATCAACCGAAATCGATCAAGCGGTTCGTCAACCAGGCCCAGGACCGAGGAATCAAGATCATTACCTGGGACAGCGACGCCTCTGAAAGTGGCCGCTCTTACATGGTGAATCAGGTCAACGATGAAGTGCTCGGGCACATGTTGATCGACGACCTCGCCGAACAGATGGGAGGCTCGGGTAAATGGGCCATCGCCATCGCCAGCCTCGACGCCGCCAACTTGAACACCTGGCGCAAATTTGCAGAAGAACATGCGAAAGCAAAATACCCGGAACTGGAATTGATCGATACGGTCGTCACCCAGGAGGACGCAGAAACCGCGCGTCAACTTGTGCAAAGCCTGATTAATGCCAATCCCGATTTGAAAGGGATCGTCGCTTTCGACAGTAATTCTGTCCCTGGAGCCGCGGAAGCCATTAAACGCGCCGGGAAAGTCGGTGAGATCGCGCTCGTTGGGAACTCGACTCCCAAGTCGATGAAACCTTACATCAAAGAAGGGGTTCTCAAATCGTTTTACCTCTGGAACCCACAGGAACTGGGGGATTTAACCGTCCGCGTCGCTCACGCATTAATTCAAGGCAAAGAAATCAAAGAGGGTACCGAGCTGGAAGGGTATGGCCCAGTCCATCTGCATCCGAATGATCCGACCACGATCATCATGTCCGATCCGATCCGGTTCACCGCCGAAAACATTGATGAATACGACTTCGGAATTTGAGAACCTGCGTCTACTCTCTCCGTGTCCCATCCGGTAACAAATGCGTGATTTGAACGGGCATCGATTCAGGATCACCTTCTTGAATCAGTTCAAACTCCCCGCACAAAACGGGATGGTCGGACGCCCCTAAATCACGAACTTCCGCCGCGCGGGCCCGTAACCCACGTGTGAAGATCCAATCCACTCCTTTGTCCGAAGGATGCTGGTCTCCACTAATCACTTCATCGATACGCGGATCGTTTATCAACGCTCGCAACTGCGAATCATCAATTCGCGTATTGAAGTCTCCTAATAAAACAGCGGGTTCTGAGACGGACCAGAACAGTTCAATAATTGCCTTCAATTGAACATCGTGATCCTGCCGTTTATCCAGGTGGGAAGAAATTAGATTCACACGTTGGCCATCCAGTTCAAAACAGGTGACCAAAGCATTGCGAAATTTTCGCCCCTGCGTCCCCTGCAAAGGAATACGCCAGATTTGCTCCACAGGCACTTTCGTAATCAATCCATTCCCAAACGATTCACTCCAGTAACGTTCTTCCGTAGCGGCAAAGCAGGAAGCCATTTGCATCTCTGCGCCAAGTTGAGTGACATCGTTCTCCCAGAAACCGAACGGGGCGCCGTGAGCCTCTTGCAGCACGACTAGATCGAGGTCAGCCAGTGACTTCTTCGTCCGTGCGATATCAGCGACTCCATCGCGCCCCTTGAATCCATGAATGTTGAACGTACCCAGTCGAATCGTTTCTCGTGTGAGTGGTTGACAGTATTCCTGGTTCTGAAGAACTATTGGGGCCGCCGGATCAGCCGGTTGCCGGTCGATCCCCTGGATCAACGCCCAAATCAAGACCGGGGTCAGCCCCCAGAGATATTTGCTCTCCCACCACCGCCGCAGTTCCATTCGCTCCACCATCGCTTCCTTGCGTGACCGGACCATTCTTTCGCTGCCGTATCCTGTTCACGGAAACGAAACAACGATTCTTGCCTTGTTTCTTTCGCGAAACGATAGGGAAAACCATGAGTTAAACCGAGAGCGTTCGAGCAGCTTCATCAAAAGCACATCGAAACTTCATCCTCGGCAGAAACTTGATGAAAGTTCGATCAAAAGCAGCTAAAGAACTGTAGAAGTATTGGTCCACTTACTCAGGTCGGTTCACCAGATAAATACCGCCCGCCACTAAAAGCGCCGCCACTCCAAACCAAAGCGAGAACTCATCTCCCCGTACCAGAACCCCCAACAGCACGCCAAACAACGGCGAGGTAAAACTGAAAACGGAGATACTCGTGGCCGAATATTTCTGCAGCAAGTAAGCCTGCATCCCGAAACAGAACCCGGCGACACATAATCCTTGATAAGCCAACGAGAGACAAGAAGTCAGATCAAAAGCAGAGGCCCCCGGCCAGCTCTCAAAGGAAAAACTGACCAATACCAACAGGCTCATCCCGATCAGGTCATGCCAGAAGATAAAAGGAGACGAGGAGATTTTCGACATTGCCGCCTTGGTAAGCAAAATTTTGAGGGCCAGCATAACGCCGCTTAAGGCAAGTAGCACATCCCCTCCCAATGTTGGCTGGTCCTGCTGTGCCTTCTGCCCCAGGCTGGACAGAATGATGATCACCACTCCCACAGCCGCGACAACGAGCCCCGAAATTTTCCAACGTGACAAAACCGCTGCACGTAGTAAATAAGACTCGAGCAACATCACCCAAAATACGTACGTGTTAATCAACAATGTCGCGTGGGAGGAAGAGGTTTGGGCAATTCCGAGGTGAAAGAGCCCGATTTGGGCAAACAACAGCAGCCCACCCCCGCACACATAGGGAACTTGTTCGCGGGTCAAGGTAATCGGATGACCACCCAATCGACACCAGAAAAACATAAAGCCGGTTGCGAGCAAGAAGCGAATACTGGCGATCAATAAAGGAGGCAGAGCTTCTGCGGCAAACTGAACGGCAACGGGATTTCCACCCCACAACAGGCAGATCAATAATGCCAACAGAATGGCCACAAAAGTCATACGGGGAGGGTTATCCCGAGAAGGGAGTTCATTCATAAAACTTCTTTTCGAATCAAGAATGGCTGATCCCAGAATTATTCAATTGAATCCTCTCCCCCTGA
>JAGQQC010000303.1 GCA_020426395.1 Planctomycetaceae bacterium | reverse complement strand
ACTCCGGTGACTGGGCAGCGCCTTGTGCCCAGTTGGCAGTTTCACGATTTTCGGAATTATGCCTTTCCATTTTATCGCCGAGTGGAAGAATTAACGGGGCAGCAGTTCTGTCGCGAATTCACGATGTTGCGTTTGTTTCAAAGTGAACAGGAGGCGGAACTCTTCCGAAAAAAGCGGAGAGAATTAAAATCATTTTTGATCGACTCTGATTCAAATGTTATGATTGATGCTGGAAAACTGACCGCCCCGTGGGGAGGTTTTGAAATGCCTGCAGCCGGGCAACTGCTGACGGTCCCGTTTCTCCAGGCAACACGGTTTTTCTTCCAGGATAAAAACTGTTTCCAGCAGGAGAATTGCGACCTGCAACAGGACATGATTGTCACAAAGTCGAATTCCTGGAAGATCGAACGATCGGGAGTAGAGGCCGATTGTCTTGTCAGTTGCCAGGGGATTTCCGGAAAGGATTCGTTTGAATTTAACCAGTTGCCCTGGAAACCAGCCAAAGGAGAAATTCTGACGGTATCGATTCCTGGATTAAATGAAGAACGGGTGATCAATTCGGGAGTCTGGTTAATCCCTCTGGGGAATGATCTTTATCGTGCGGGGTCAAACTATGAATGGCATCAACTCGATCAAATTCCAACATCGAAGGGGCGGGAAGATATCTGCCGACGGTTGAGGCAGTACTTGAACATTCCCTTTGAGGTAATTGATCATCAGGCGGCTGTTCGTCCGAGTATGGAAGATCTGAAACCCGTTTTGGGGGCACTCCCTCATGAACCACGTGTGGCTTTGTTGAATGGATTAGGCTCAAAAGGAGCGTTGATGGCTCCCCTGTTAGCAAAAGAATTGGTCGATCATCTTGAAACAGGAAAAGAACTTGATCCGGCAATTGATTTATGGACGCGATTGAAGAAGAAAACGAAGGACCGATGCGGTTAACAGAATGTGCACATGATATTTTGAGTTCGGTGATCCAACCGGGGGACATCGTCATCGATGCGACCGCTGGAAATGGGGTCGATACTCAGTTCCTGGCTGAACAAGTTGGGCCAGATGGGCGTGTCTTTGCCTTTGATATCCAGCAGGATGCAATCGATCAAACTGCGCTCCGTTTAATGAATGCAGACTTGGCGAATGTGACGTTGTTTTGTGTTTCTCACTCGGAAATGTTTGAATACATCCCACCGGAATATCATGGTTTCGTCAAGGCGATCATGTTTAACCTCGGATATCTTCCGAAGGGAGACAAAAGGTTGATTACCCAACCGGCAACGTCCATTGCTGCACTGGAACAAGCTGTACAACTACTTGCGCCGGGAGCCATGTTGACTATACTGCTTTACCCAGGGCATTTCGGTGGAGATGCGGAAGCAGCGGCTGTTGAAGAATGGTGCCAGGAATTGGATGACGAAGAATTTCAACTGGATTCTGTGATGGTCGATGATCCTGTGGCGCCTCGATTGTATATCCTTCGAAAGCTCGATGTTTGAGTAGATTGCCTATCAGAAAGAATCTGAAGCAAGCTGAACTTCGGCCAGGATTGCATCCTGCATTTCGTGAAGTGACCAGGTTCCTGCATTTGCAAGATGCTTGCCTCGATACGTTGCAGTCCAGCTTTCAGACAAGGTTTGTTCAAGGACAATCTGTTGGGGATTGAATCCTTCCACGTTGTCATTCGCGGCCTTGTAAGTTGCTTCCTTAAATGCCCAGATAGTCCCTGCGGTGAGAACGGGATTCTGGCTTTCCTTGACCAGTTTTTTTTCTGGTTCTGCAAAGGCCCAGTCGAGTTGGTTAGTCCCTAAGTTCGTCAGATTGACAAAATCGAGCCCCAGTCGAAACTTGGTTTCCTTTATCCAACCGGCTGCGACATGCGTGTCACTATGAGTCAGGCTGAAACATCCGGGCACAGGAACATTCTGGCAACTGACCCGAGGCCGAACCCCCTGCCCTTGCTCGTTCCGGGTCAGGATTTCGAGGTCTGCAGGGGCATTTTGTCCATTCCTTAGTAACAGTAAGCGGAGCAATTTCCGCCCGGTTTTCCGGCTTTCGCGGCGGTTTTCGGCTTTTAAGAGAGCCAGTTCGGCTTCCTCCGCCGGAGTTAGCAGATTTTCTAGAGGGGGGAGTGCCTGTTTCTGCCACTCGCTTTCAACCTCTGCATACGTCATAATCAGTAAATAGGACACAAACCGCTCTCTATTTCAGGGGAGAAAACCATTTTTCCAGTCTGTTCGGGGGTTAGTTCCGACCGGATCGTAAACTGAGAATAGAAAAAACCGTAGTTCACTCCAAGATCAGGGAGTGCATGGCGAAATACCTGCTTAGGGATGAATAGGTTGAATGGAAGGGATGCGGGTTATGTGGGCGGGTGAGACCGCTACTGTTAGAGAACGGACAAACCGTGACCAAATCACAGGAAATCATCGGTACAGAAGTAGAATCCAAACTTGAGGGCAAACCTCAACGTAAGAACAGCGAATTCTGGCGAAAATTTTTGCATATGATGCCAGGGATTCTCCCCTTCTGGTTAATCAATCGCCCGCATTCCGATCCCCTTGAATTGCATTCATTGGTGTTCGTAACGGTAATCGCAGCGATCTTGACCGGGGTGTTCATTGCTGTGCAGCGGATAGTTCGCCGCAAAAATGAGTCTGATTTTTTGCTGACAGTCCTCAGCTACCCGGTGATCGTGATTGGGAGCCTCTGGCTTTTTCCCGGAAACGTCGAATTTACCTGTGTTATTGTCGTGATTCTAGCTTTTGGAGATGGGAGTGCCTTCATCGCTGGCAAAACATTTGGGAAGCGAAAATTACCCTGGAATCCACATAAATCATGGGCCGGATTCTTTGCTTTTATGATCGTTGCCGGTCCGGTTTCGACTTACCTGTTTTACGTGGTTGCCAATAATCCTTCCGTTTCACTTCTGGCTGCTGTTCTCTGTGCCGGAACTGCGACTTTCCTCGCTGCGATTGCAGAATCAATCGATACGCGTCTGTCAGACAATTTACGAGTCGGGTTGGCAGGGGCGGCGGGTGTGGTCGGTACCTGGTTTTTGCTCGCACAACATCTTTCTTAAGCTCCGTCCGAAGAGAAGTCACAGTTTTTCCCTTCATTTTCAGGAAGTGCCACAGAATCTTCAGTTTAATCTGGAGAGACTTTAACGGTTTTGTCGATTTCTTATTTGAAGGGGATTTTCATATTTGTGAAATTGGGAGCCTTTGCTAGAATCAGAGACTACAGATAAACGGATATTCTTTCGTTTATGGTTTCATCAAGTCTCGTGACAATTCCAGTCTGGCTCTCTTCGAACGTATTTCCTTCTCAAGACGAATTGAAAACGTATCAGCAGAGAACCAGGGCTCAAATTGATAAATAATCAACTCTCTCCATACAAGAAATTCTTTTACAGAATTTCCTGACTCTCCGTTCCTGGTTGGCAAGGAGGCCAAAAAGTGCGTGCGGGAAAACTTTCAGAGCAATTAGACGTCCAGATCCGTTGGCTTATTCGTCGGGACATGCCGGAAGTTCTCGACATTGAACGGTCGAGCTTTGAGCACTCTTGGACTGAAGAGGACTTCCTCTCTTCTCTCCGCCAACGCCACTGCATCGGAATGGTTGTAGAACTCAATGAGGAAATCATTGGGTTTATGATTTACGAACTCCATAAAATCAGCTTACGCGTGCTGAATTTCGCGGTTGCCGAGCAGTATCGCCGAAACGGTATTGGCGTGCAGATGATCCAGAAGCTGGTCGACAAGCTTTCTCAGCAGCGCCGCAGTGAAATTGAGTTAACCGTTCGCGAAACAAATTTGTCGGCGCAGCTCTTCTTCCAGTCACAAGGCTTCAAAGCCGTTCAGGTTTTGAGAAGTCATTATCACGATACCGATGAAGATGCTTATCTGATGCGATACCAATTAATGGAAGCTCCCGACTGGCTTCCCTTCGAAGGGGTTCGTAACCGGCTTACTGCCTATAAAGACGCGGCTTAAGTCCGCTTTTTTAGATAATCAGGAATTCATGATAGGGACTCTTCGGAGTCCCTTTTTTGTTTGTCTGATTGAAAGGATGCTGGTAAAGTGACAGCAGTTGTAAAGTTGTCATTCGGGATGAAATGGAGAAGAATGTGATGCAATGCCCCAATTGTGGCCAGCAAATTGAATCGAGTGTGAGAAAAGAACGAGTGTATCATGAACATTTTCGGGGATCTTGGTCGACTTGGGAGTCCCTGTTTCAGGATGCGGCGGATTTTGCGGCACGAGTCGGGCCGGAGAATCTGATCTCTATTTCCCATTCGGAAGACCATAATGAAGGGGTTGTGACTGTGTGGTATTGGGGGAGCAACTGATGAATGATTTGAATGACCTGGGACGAGATGAGCTCGAAATCGAAGCTGAGGAACCAGTTGAACTGGAATTGGTCGAGGAGCGGCCTTCCCGAAAAGAGCGGGAACATCGTGAAGCCTACAACATTGTGACAGACACCATCACTGGAGCCAATCTACGGAAAAGTGACAACGTCTTTCAGGCGAAAGTGATCGGAATTTGCCTGCTGATTGGGATTCTCGTCGGGGTGATCTGGGGAGCCGTTTCTGGTGAGCAGATAAACATGATCATCGGCTCAGTCGTGGGGGGATTTGCTGGAGTGCTGCTGGGGTTATTCGGGAGTGGTTTCTACCTGATGATCTACCGGACCGGGAAGCACCTCAAAGGGGATCATTCCTGATGTGAAATGGGTGTTAAATAAGCGTAAAAATCGCTGTTATGCCTATTTTTCAAGGTCTATCGCTAGTAAGAGAAATGCCCTTTCTGCTATAGTTCGCCCTTCGACTGTTGCCGGGTTCGTGCGAGAAGTTTCGCATAGGTGACTGGTCATGCACCCCTAACACCTGATTCTACTCCACTTCGCCCTTCTATTGCTCCTTTCTCCACCTGTTGCCGCTTTGTTATCGAACAGGTTTTATCTGAAAGTGATTGAGTAGAAGTCCGGGAAAAAATGCTCCGGAAACCTGGCCAGCTCAAGTAAGCTGCTGTTTCTGTTGAGCCCGTTCCCCTCTCGCTGGAAGTTTGCCCGAGTATCGCGTCAGGTTGTCATTTAATGACAGACTGGAATTGTTAAGAATGGTTGATCGTACACTGATTCGCGACTTCGCTATTGATGACGAAGAGATTCAAAACATCATGGGCGATGACACCCTCATGCAGGAAATTGCTGAGGGAGAGTCCGCCATGGACGAGCTCTACAATGAGCTTGCTTCCAATGTTGATGTAAACCAGATTATCGAAGGAACCATCATCCGCGTTGATGGTGAAGAAGTTCTCGTAGATATTGGATACAAAAGCGAAGGCGTGGTCTTTCGTGACGAGTGGGGCGAAGAAGAAGAAGCCCCCGAACCGGGCCAGAAGGTTCAGGTTCTGCTGGACGAGATTGAAGATCATCTCGGATTCATTCTGCTCTCTAAACGGAAAGCGGACCGGATTCGTGAGTGGGAAAAAATCATCGAAACCCACAAAGAGGGCGATATCGTTCGTGGAAACGTGGTTCGCAAAATCAAAGGGGGCTTGCTCATCAATATTGGTGTCAACGTCTTCCTGCCCGCGAGTCAGGTCGATATTCGTCGTCCTTCCGACATCGCCGATTTCATTGGTGAAGAAATCGAATGTGTCATCCTCAAGATCGACGAAAACCGCCGCAACATCGTCGTCTCCCGTCGTAAACTCATCGAAGACAAACGGGAACGACTCAAATCAGACATCCTTTCCGAACTCGAAGAAGGCCAGATTCGCAAAGGGGTCGT
>JAGQQC010000302.1 GCA_020426395.1 Planctomycetaceae bacterium | reverse complement strand
CAGAGCGTTAACGTTGGTCCTGGCATGGATGTGGCTCGTGGTCGGTGTCATCTCTTTGCTCATGATGTTTGTCTTGGGGCCGAGCCCACTTAAGGTAATCGCCAACAATGAAAACGCTCCACCCCAAATGATTCTGGTTACCCAGGTGATCATGCTGGGCACATTGGGATGCATGTATCTGTTCTTGCCGGGCATCTTTATCTTGTTCTATCAAAGCAAGCATGTGAAAGCGACTTGCGACTATCATGATCCGCATGTCCGCTGGACAGACAAGTGTCCGTTGCCAGTGCTGGCATTAAGTCTGATGCTGGCATCCGGAGCATTTTCGATGATCTATTCTGCGAGTTACGGTTTCGTCGTGCCGTTCTTCGGGATCCTGTTAAAAGGTGTTGCGGGCGCCCTGCTGATTCTAATTATTTCGTTACTGTTCGCTTACTTATCGTGGGCAACGTACAAACTGAAGATGGCGGCGTGGTGGGGGACAATTGCTGTGTACGTGTTGTTCGGAGTGTCCACCATCATCACGTTTTCACGGTTCAGCATGCTGGACTTCTATCGAGAAATGAACTTCCCCGATGAGCAGTTGCGAATCCTGGAGAAAACCGGCGTTTTAGAAAACATGAATATGCCGTTAATGGTCGGAGTGGGTGTTGCCGTTTTTGTGGGATATATGCTCTGGGTGCGCAAATACTTCGTTGCCCAAGTTGTTGCGTCTGGAGATTCGTGAGACGTCACCGTCACGATTATCCCGAACAGGATCTAAAGCTAAAACCGGCAATCGAACATCAAACCGGTGCTACCCTGGGCGGGGTCGATGTATGGGTAGCAGGTGACGTTTTCGTATTGATCAAGGTGATGGGCCGCGATAGTTTTCCCGATGACACAACCCAATGCCGCGCCAAAGAACACATCGGAAAGATCGTGATCTCGTTCATCAAGTCGGCTCCATCCGATAAGCCCGGCAAGAGCGTAGGCCGGGACACCTGCTTTCCAGCCGTAGTATTCTTCGACAACGGCGGCCATCGCAAAGCTGCTGGAGGTGTGGTAACTGGGAAATCCGTATTGTCCATTGTTCCAGTCATCGCTGGGGCGATCGGTGTTGGCAATCGCCTTGATGGTTAAGGTTGTGATACTTGAAACTGTATACGCACTAATCAGAGCGGTGCTGAATTCATGTAATTCCTCGTCCTGATGATAGACACTCCAACCGTAGATCCCTAGCATGACTGGAATTTGATATTGGGGTTCTGCAAGTGTTCCGAGGAACTCTGATCCACTTCCCCAACGGGCAGGATGCTCCTGGGTATAGTCCCGAACTTCGCCATCCAGATCCTGGCGAATGGCAATCGCGCCTCCCAGGGCGATTCCCAATACGATCAGATTTTCGCGGTTGACTACGGAGCAAGCGTCGTCCCAGAGCATGGGAAAGAAATCGTGTGCATCTTCCTTAAAGGAGAAACTGGCGGGCGGGCAACACGTCGTAGAGCAATTTGGTCTAAAAACCTGCTCCGGGCTTTGCACAGTAGAGCTAAAGGTTGTTGTGTTAAGCGTTCGCATATCCGCAGCCGGCTCAATCATGTGACTGGCGGATCTTACAGGTTCTGTCAGTGGAGAATGATAAACAGGCCTGTTCAACGGTTGCAGGGGTTGAACCGGAGGTGGGTAGGCTGGATTCGGGAAGAGCGAACCGACCGTTTGGTAACAATTGGGCGGTGTGGCCGATAAATTCGGGGGGGAATATTTTGGAATTGGCTGCCGAGCAGAGACAGACGCTACTGAAGTCCCATTCATTTGCAGAGAGTATTGGGATGGCTGTTGCCAGACTACGTTTTCCTGTCTGAGTTGCCCAAATGCACTTAGCGGCAGAGCGAGGAGACTCAGGATAAAGAGGGCACCTGTCCTGAAGAATCGTTTATTGAAACGACCTGGCCGTCTGGTTTTTCTGTCGGTGGTCGTTTTGAGCATCGATCAAAAACTTTTCAGTGACAAGGCCGTAAATGGAGCCGTAGAGTAGTGCTTTCAAGGCCCAATCATCGTCTTTAGAATTGGAGTGGGCTGTCCTACAACGAGCAAGAGATCCTTAATGCATTCAGAATGCAAAAACGAGGTCGCACAATGGGCGTACCCTTCCCTATGGTCTGATATCGACTTATCCGAATTTTCATATCAAGTGATTCTTTTCCACCAGTCGGAATCGTCGGCATTCGCTGGGAGGATTTTCCAAATTCCATTGGAATCGAATAGGCGAGGTTAAAGTCTGTGGTGGAAAGCATTTCGGATTATTTCTGTTACCTTGAAGGTTGTGAATAAAACTAGCAAAGAGGCTGGCGAAGGTGATTTCCCTTTCTGGTCAGGAATTCTTAAAATTTTTTCAGTGATTTTTCTCCCAATGATCGTAGAAATGCTTAGTAACGCCCTTCTTGCGCTCTCTTCACGTCTGGCGCCTCCCCTCTTCTCCACCTCCCAAGCTAGAAAGTTTGCCCGGTGACGACCACAACTCACAGTACGTTGGAAACCATTGAGAAGGAATTAGGCAAAGTACTTTTGGGGAAACCAGAACCAATCAGGTTAGTCCTGGTCGCTATGCTTTCAGAAGGGCATGTTCTGTTAGAGGATGTGCCGGGGGTGGGTAAGACGTCGCTTGCCAAGGCGGTTGCGAAAGTATTTGACTGCGATTTCAAACGACTGCAATTCACTCCCGATATGCTACCTAGCGATATTCTGGGTTCGAGTGTTTACCTGTCGAATACGGCTGAGTTCGAATTTCGAAAGGGGCCGATCTTTACGAATGTCCTGTTGGCTGATGAGATTAATCGGACTACCCCCCGGACTCAAAGTGCCCTCCTGGAGGCGATGGAAGAGCATCAGGTGAGTGTCGAGGGGGTAACTTATCCGCTCGCACGTCCTTTTTTTGTGATCGCCACCCAGAATCCGTTTGAGTCGGAAGGCACTTATCCACTGCCGGAGAATCAGCTCGACCGATTTATCATCTGCACCGAGATCGGTTACCCGCAACGAGATGTTGAGCGGGATGTGCTAAGATCGCATCGTGCAGGAAGTCTCCTTGACGCAGATTTGCAGTCAGCCAGCACGGATTCCCTGTTGGAGATGCAAAAACAGGTGCGGGAGGTGCAAGTTGAAGAGTCGATCTATGATTATCTGCTCGACATCGTCGAGGCGACTCGCACACACGAACAGCTTCGCGTCGGGGTGAGTACGCGAGCGGCTCTCACATTTTATCGAGCGGCGCAAAGCCTGGCGTTTATCCAGGGTCGCGATTACGTCATCCCAGATGATGTCAAACAGCTTGCTATTCCGGTACTGGCTCACCGAATCGTTTGTCGCGGGTTCGTTCGTGAGGGACAGCGGGAAAAAGCGAAGGAGATTATCCGACAAATACTTGAAGAAACGAATACCCCTTCCTGAGCCGGAAGGCTTCATCCGCGGTACCTCTGTTCATCCGCACCGTTCCGGGCTGGATCCATTCTTGAGGATGGATTAGAATCCTGTCTCAAGTGGGTAACATTGATTTCCCAGTTCGAAGTCACATTTCGTTGTGCTTCTACATAGGGAAATTTAGAAACGCTTTCAGGCTGGTCGGAAGCGTCAGAACGTCTAGCGGTAAAACTAGGGTTTCTCCGCTACCTCTGTGAATTTGCAACTATGGAAAGTCACCGGTAAGCCCTCTAAATCGGATTCGTTCCGTTAACTTACCTGGGACCAGTTCAAAAGGAAGATGGCATGTTTCGGACCACAACGCTTCTCGCTTTTACGCTTCTCCTGATAGCTGGAATTGTGTCGGCTCCCCAGTCGCCGGCCGCCGGTCGGGATTCCAAACGCATCAAGCCACAAGTATTTCTGGAGTACAACAAACTGCTGGCAGGGGGAAAGTGTCGCGTGGTGATGGAGATTCAAGTTGAAAAAGGATGGCATATCAATGCGAATCCGGCCATGCCTTCCACGCAGATTGCAACGGAATTCACCGTCAAATCAACTCAAGGGGTGAAACTGACAAACGTCAAATATCCCAAATACCATGTCATCGAGATGCCCGGTGTCGGGAACGTAAATGTCTATGATGGCAAAATCCAGATTTCAGGAGTGCTGGAAATTCCCGCTTCTGCTGCGGGGAAAGTCGACGATTTGAAGCTCGAAGTGAGATACCAGGCCTGTGATGATCGGAGTTGCGAACCCCCTCAGACCGCCACGATTCAGGGGAAAATTCCGGTAACTTCTCAAGCTGGTGAGCTGAAAAAAACCAATCTCCAATACTTTGAATAAACTGTTCTCGGTTTGTAAGTTATTGACATACAATAGGTTGTGTTGTTAATGTGCCTGGTGTGGTCGGATTGTCACAATTATCAGGTTAGTCCGACTTGCCTCCAAAATAAAAGCTATCCTTGTGATTGTTGAGATCACGAGCTGCACGGAATTCGCGCCCGCTCCGTGTCTATCTTTGTAACTGGCTCCCAGTGAGCGAGACAAGGATTTGATTGAGACGGAGAAGTTATGTTTCTTCGTTTCGCGGGAATTTTTTGATTCGTACGTGTTGTGCTCGCGAAATTATTTCGTTTCTGTTCTCTCTGGAATCACAAAGATGGAAGCAACTATCTCCAATTCAACTCATGCCCACACCGAAATCGTTATGTCTGAACGAAAAGTGTATCTGGAATCTGTACTCGCCAAAACGAAGATTATTGCGACCGTAGGTCCTGCTTCGGATAGTGTCGAGCAGATTCGAGAGCTCGTCGAGGCCGGGGCAGACCTCTTCCGTCTGAACTTTGCTCATGGGGAGCATTCCTGGCTGGAAGGTATTCTGCAGAATATCCGTCAGGTTTCTAAAGAACTGGGACGTCCCATCGCCGTACTAGGCGATTTGAGTGGTCCGAAAATTCGCTTGGGAGAACTTCCCGAAGAAGGTTTCTGCTGTCAGGCGGGAGGGTACTTCGAGTTTATTCGCGAACCCGATCCCAATGACCCTACTCGTTTGACCTGCACTTACGAATCCTTGATCGATGATCTTCAACCGGGCGATCCGGTTATCCTGGCCGATGGTACGGTTCACATGCGTGTTGTTGAGAAACCGGAAGGCCAGGACAAGGTCGTGTGTGTGGTCGAACAGGCGGGCTGTATTCGCAGCCGCCAGGGAATTAATTTACCGGGAGCAAAGTTAAGTACTCCTTGTCTTACTGAGAAAGACCGGGCCGACCTCGCCTGGGCACTGAAGAACAAGATCGATTACATCGGTTTAAGTTTCGTGCGTGAGGCGCGTGATATTGATCTGCTGAATGAGGCGATCGATGCTCACCAACCCGAATATCGTCCTTCAGTGGTGGCAAAAATTGAAAAGACAGAAGCTATCGCCGATCTGGATCAAATTCTGGATCGAACCGATGCAGTGATGGTTGCCCGTGGAGATTTAGGTGTCGAAGCCGATATTGCCACGGTTCCATTGCTCCAGAAAGATATTATTCGTCGCTGCAATCAACGTCGTATTCCTGTGATTACGGCGACCCAGATGCTGGACAGTATGCATACCAGCGAACTGCCTACCCGCGCCGAAGCAAGTGACGTGGCGAATGCCGTGCTGGACGGAACAGATGCGGTGATGCTCTCGGGGGAAAGCGCCATTGGGCAGAACCCGCGTAAAGCCGTTTCGACGATGAGCCGAATCTGTCATGAAGCCGAACAAATGATTAAAGCTCACGGCGCCGATGAAGTTTCTCACCCCTCTTCTTCTAGAGCGACGTTGATTACAGAAGCGGTGACACTCGGTGCGTTTACCGTGGCTGAGAAACTGA
>JAGQQC010000301.1 GCA_020426395.1 Planctomycetaceae bacterium | reverse complement strand
TGGCCGCCATTGTTCCCCATTGAAGACACGGAATTTTTTCTCAGTGACCGCCTGGGCAGGCAGCAGGTTGGCGACCAAGTCAAAGCGGGGCCGAAATGACCAGCCGTAGGCTGTGGCGAAACGGAGGATCGTGGGTTGGAAGACGGAGTCGGCTGTTTCCAGCAGAACTTTTTCTGCGTCGATTTTTGTCGTGGCGTAAAGTGAAACCGGGTTGAGATCGGAATGCTCATCACGAATATCATCGCTGGCGCCATAAACACTGCAAGTAGAAGCGAAGATGAATCGAGAGATTCCATTAGCTCGGGACAACTGGGCGATCATCTTGGCCGCAGCGTAATTCACGGCAATCGTCGTTTCCGCATCGATAGAGCAAGCCGGATCCCCCACAATAGCGGCGAGATGCACGACGGCATCCATCCCTTTAAGTCCCCGAACAACATCTTCCACATTGCGGAAGTCCCCTTGCATCACTTCCAGACGGGGATGATTTAGAACCTCGGTTAGCGCATTAATCCCAAATAACTGCATATCCAGTACACGAACGCGATATCCAGCCTCAAGTAATTGGCGGGTGGCAATTGATCCAATGTAACCGGCCCCTCCAACCACGAGGACATCTTCAACTTTTTCTTTTACGTGCGATCGACGGGGTTCGACCCGATACCGTTGGGCAACATACATTCGTGAAAACCGGCTTGCCGTCACGAACGAATACAAGAAGGCCCAGGCCAACCCGATTGCTCCTACGACTTTGGCAGTGCTTTCCAATACCATGCTGCCGACAACCGCACTTAACACAAAACCGATCAGACAAGCTGTGGCGACGGTTGAAAGCCGTTTCCAGACTTTGGTACTGGGAACAGGTTTGTACAAACCGCAGAGGGCAAAGACACCGATTGCGGACAGTGAAAACCAACCGGCACTGGCAAGTAGCTCACTGTTGACTCGGGCGAGAACGTATCCGATGGGGCTCGATAGGGTGACCTTACCACTGGCTGTCAGTGAGATGATCGCGGCACAAACGAGGGCGGTATTCGCGAGAATAAAATCGACAGAAACCCGGAGGGCGACCTGTTTTGACGAGGATGTGTGGAAAAATCGGGACCAAAGCGTGTGTTGTAAGCTGGCAGGGGCGTTCGCACCGGCTGACGTTTCTGTCATGTTGTTCTCCGAAAGGCCAATCCCTGGCCGTATCGAGCGTCAGGCTGAGATCGAGAGCATCACTTTCGGAAGAGATCAAATCCGTTTTTTTTCAATAGCCGAAACACGACTTAAGTAAACGGGAAATCCCTTTCCTGGGGTGATGAGATACATCCTTGTATCCGAGTGACTGAATAAACTGGTCACGCGCGGGATTATTGAATTTCGCTAACTTTAGGTCAATACGAACATTTTGAACATTTTGTTCAAAAATTGTGACCGATTCGATGCTCTTGGCTTCCCTGTTCTTCCCAAACTGCACAACTTGTCTTTGCTAAGTGCATAAAAAACCGGCCAGATTCTTGAGAAGCTGGCCGGTTCGGATCCACTCTTTACTGGATTTCCACAGTGCATTGGGAAGTCACGTCAAATTTAGACGAATGGGGTCACACCTGGCATGGGGACAGGGGCGACTGCCATTGAGGACCATTCGTAAGCTGGGGGAGTCAGGTCTTCCTGTGAATTCCAGGCCTGATCCCAGGTGATTTCTTGTCCGGTGTAGGCGGACATACGACCCAGGATCGCCATCATGGTGCTCTTGGTCATGTATTCCCCGTTGTTGATCGGATTACCGGAACGGATCGAAGCGAACAGTTCCTCATGCTCCGCATCGTACATGTTTTTGGATTTTCCTCGGAACTTCCACAAACGTTTGCCCGAGTGATCTTTGATCTCATGGCTCATCGTATCGGCTTTTCCTTTGGTCCCGACGATCTGATCATTCACATCCACCGCACAACCGTCCTGTTGGCGACATCGGCTGAACCCACGGACGTCGTTTTCGTAGATGTATTCGATGGCGAAATGATCGTAAACGTTACCATAAATTTCCTGGGTACGGGTGAGACGTCCCCCGGTTCCCGTGGCGGATAAGGGTGTCACGTCTTTCATCGCCCAAGCCATTTTGTCCAAGCTATGAATATGTTGTTCGTTGATATGGTCACCGGAAAGCCAGTTGTAATACAACCAGTTGCGAACCTGGTATTCCATATCGCTCCAGTCGGCCTGACGTTCATGGCTCCAGAGTCCACGAGTGTTGTAGCTGCATCGCATGGAGACGATGTCCCCGATCATTCCGTCATGAATGTTGGCGAAGGTTTCTCGCATTCCCTGGTGATAACGCCAGCAGAGGCCGGAAACGACAGCGAGACCTTTTTCTTTCGCCAGTCGGCATGATTCCATCACCGCTCGGCAGCCAGGAGCATCCACCGCGACAGGTTTTTCGGCGAAAATATGCTTCCCTTTTTCAACCGCATACCGGATGTGCTCCGGACGGAAATGAGGAGGGGTCGCCAAGAGAACGACATCACACAGGTCGATGACATTTTTGTATCCCTCGAAACCGGTGAATTTATTTTCTTCGGGAACGTCAATCTTGTCAGAGATCTCTTTAATTTTACCCAGGTTGATTAACGAACTTTCGATGCGATCTCCAAAGGTATCGGCCATCGCGACCAAGCGTGTTCCCGGATCTGCTTTGAGTGCCTGATTGGCCGCGCCTGTTCCACGTCCTCCACATCCAATCAAACCGACTTTCAGGATGTCGGACGAATCGGCGAACACCGCGGATTGTAAGCCGGGTAATGTCAACAAAGAGGAACCAACGGCGGCGGCTGTGGTGGTTTTCAAAAAATCCCGGCGTGCTTGAGTGGCGTTCTTGTTTTCCGGAGCGGGCATGAATGAAATCTCCTGTGTGCGAATCCCTGTCTCGGTTCGTTCAGCATTTCCTTCAACCTTGATGCTGGAGGAACGACGAAAGCAGGCCTGCTGAAAATAAAGTTGAAGCTCAAGTGATCAGCAGGTAACCCGTTTGGCTGAGTTAACTTCTGATTTCCAGACTTCAACAGAGATCAATGTCGGACTATTCGGGTAGGTGAATCAGGTGGGACAGAAGAGAACATCGAAATATGCCCTCCTCTGTTGAAATCAACATACCATATCCACCTGATCAAATGCGAGTCTCTTTTCCACTGAAAGGAAAGCCTCCGGCGAATTCTGTTTTTCAGCCTCAGGATCGGGATAAGTCGATTTTCATTCCCGTTTCCGGCTGATTATGATGAAGAAGTTCTCACAGGAGTCTCAAACATTAGGGTGTCCTCTAACAGATACCGCACCGATCCGCTGACAACGAAAGTCTTGCTCATGCCTGCCAATCCTGATTATCTGCCCCGACGTGAATTTCTGAAACAATCGGGTATCGCTGCCTTTTCTGCTGCAGCACTCTCTTCGTTCACCTGGCAAGCCCGTTCTGTGGAGGCAGCCGAAACGGCCTCTCATGGAATCAAAAAAGCAGTCAAAATCGGGATGGTGCAAGACGGAAAAACACTGCTTGATAAATTCAATCTGGTCAAAAGTCTCGGTTTCGATGGTATCGAGCTTGCCGCTCCGAATAGTTATTCCACGGACGAAGTACTCGCTGCCCGCGATGAAAGTGGTTTACCCATTCATGGAGTGGTGAATTCGACTCATTGGCAAAAAACCTTATCGCATCCCGACCCTGCTGTTCGGAAGGAAGGAACTGAGTCGGTAATTCAGTCCGTCAAAGATTCCCACGCTTATGGGGGAACATCAGTATTAGTGGTCGTGGCGAAGGTTGATAAAGATGT
This sequence comes from Planctomycetaceae bacterium, assembly GCA_020426395.1. Lineage (GTDB taxonomy): Bacteria > Planctomycetota > Planctomycetia > Planctomycetales > Planctomycetaceae > Polystyrenella. The sequence continues at coordinate 2,016 of JAGQQC010000301.1, read as the reverse complement.
CAGCTACCAAGTCGCATATGAACGTTCTCAGGCTTGCTTGAAAGAAATCCTGAAACCTGCGGAGGACTTGGGAATCAACATCCTGGTTGAAAACGTGTGGAATAACTTCCTCCTTAGCCCGATGGAAGAAGCGAATTACATTGATGAACTCGATAGTCCGATGGCCGGTGCCTACTTTGACGTGGGGAACGTTGTCCGCTTTGGTTGGCCGGAACATTGGATCCGCACACTCGGTAACCGAATCAAGAAACTGGACATCAAAGAATACAGTCGCAAGTTGCAATTCGAGCAAGGAACCGGCAAAGGCTTCAACGTCGAATTGGGTGACGGTGACTGCGACTGGCCCGCGGTGATGCAGGCCCTCCGTGACATCAAATACACCGGTTGGGGAACCGCCGAAGTTCGCGGTGGTGACCGCGAACGGCTGAAAGAAATCGCTGAGCGAATGGATCGCTGCTTTGCGAGTTAACCACCATTCAATGGATTGCCTGATGAACCGATTTTCCTGGTGGATTTGGAATGCGTTGGTATTTTGTCACTGTTTGATGTTCTCTGCTACGCATGTTGCGGCGGAGCAGCCTCGGCAGTTGCAGATAGTGTTAACAGGCTCAGGTGAATTGGAGTTAGCCCCGCATGGTGTCGGAAATATCTATGCGCCGGAAGTGATTTACCAGGATGGTCTTTACCAGATGTGGTACGGTGCTCAGGGGGCCGATGGGCATGATCGGATTCTGTATGCGGAATCGAAGGATGGTTTGCAATGGGATCGTAGAGGAGTTGCGATTGATAATGGGGACTCCAACCATGTCAACGATCCGACGGTGGTGGTGGTAAAAGGCAAGTACTATATGCATTACACCCGCGCGGTTCGGGATGTGATCGATCAGATTGATGTCGCGGTTTCTGAGGATGGAAAAACGTGGGAGCACAAAGGAGTTGCTCTTAAAGCGAGCGACGAAGGGGCGTGGGATTCCCTCTCTGTGGGTCGGCCCACAGTGCTGTATGAAAGAGGTTTGTTCCACCTTTGGTATGATGGTCGGAAAGATTTCTCCGAGAACGCGCCGGTCAGCGGCGTTCCCAAATCAAAAAACTCCCGCCGTAGTGTGGGGTATGCTATTTCGCAGGATGGCCTGGAGTGGACCCGGTTCCCCTTTAACCCGGTCTTTGAAAATAATGCCGGCGGGATCGATGTTGCCCGAATCGACGATAGCTTGATTATGCTGTATGAGTCCGGAAGAGGGACCTGTCTGGCGGAGAGTGCTTCAGGGACTGTTTGGGAGGACCGTGGTCTGTTCATTCCCAAAACGGGGCAGGAAGACGATGCCTTTGGTCATGTCACTCCGCATCTCGTCGCTGGATCGGGGACGCAACTCAACCTTTATGTAGGAGCGGCCCCGCATCGCTCTTGGAATAGAAACAGGATTGGTCTCATTCTGTTGGATCAGGAAGTCTTGAAACCCTTCCTCAAAGGCGTCACAGAAGATGCGGACCCCGAATTTCCTGCGGAATAGAATTTATCCTGACCCCAGGTTGTGATTGTTTGCAAAGACTCGTGCGCGCCATTCGCTTTGAACTTCTGAGGGTGTCAGGAAAAACAAATAAGTGGAGCGGAGGGGAGTCGAACCCCCGACCTCTGCATTGCGAACGCAGCGCTCTCCCAACTGAGCTACCGCCCCAAATTGTTTTTGATTGCTGTCGATCCTGGCTCGATATAGAAAATCAGGCTGAAAAAAGAGCTTAAGTAATAAACTCCACCGCCTGAAATGCCCGCTTGACAGTCCGGTTCTCCCCGATCAGAATTAAATGTAAACATTCTATTTATGGGCCATTACGCGGAATTCTATCAGAATCGGAGTTCTCTTTTCAGCTTCAAACAGGATCGCTCATGAGGGATTCGGGGAAGTTTGCGGGAAAGGGAGTAACTGGCCGAGACTTCTGATACTGTTTTCTGCGTCGGAGTTTTGAATCAGCGAAAGCAATCTCGTCTGAGGTTTCATTTCCTGTTAAATTCATTTA
>JAGQQC010000300.1 GCA_020426395.1 Planctomycetaceae bacterium | reverse complement strand
TTAGCAACAAATTCGCCACCGAGACGATCAAGTTCCGCGTGGAATAGGGTTGTAAAGAATTGAAGAGACCAGTTATTAGTTATTAACTGACCAGTTCTTCAATAACCGCCGCGCCGGGAGGTAAGAGCGGCACACGGCCTCCGGAGAGCTCTTCTAATCGTGCATCGGGTTCAATGCCCAAATTGTGATAGACCGTAGCGAGAATGTCGGTGTAGTGGATCGGTCGATCAACGGCTTCTCCCGCGATTTTATCGGTTTTGCCGAGAGCAAAGCCAACGTTCATCCCTCCGCCGGCCATCAGGGCACAGTTAACACGGGCCCAATGGTCGCGTCCGGCATTATTGTTGATTTGCGGTTTGCGGCCGAATTCACTGCAGACCACGACAGTAACATCTTTATCCAGTCCCCGTTCGTAGATATCTTCAATCAAGGCCGATATTCCCTGATCGAACAAGGGAAGATGATTTTTCAGATGATTGAAGTTGTTGCCGTGGGTATCCCAGAAACCATAGGCGACTGTCACGCAGCGAACACCCGCTTCGACTAATTGCCGGGCCTGCAAAAGTTGATCATTCCACATCGGAGCCCCATCGCCCAGATGGCGTGAACTTCCTTTGCCGTATCGTTCACGAACTTTCGGGTCCGACTTTTCCACATCGAGAGCGTTGACCAATTTGCTGGAGGTCAGCACATCGAATGCTTTCTGGTAAGTCGAATCCATTGCGGCGAGTGATTCATCACTATGAGATCTGCGAATGTTATCGATTTTTTCCAGTAAGTTTTTGCGTGAGCGGAATCGCTCGGCATCAATGTAGCGTAGTTTCATCCCGGCAAGATCTTCACCGTCCGCACGCACGCCCCGCATCCCGGCTCCCAGTGACCCGGCACCGGGAATGTTATAAGGACGATGTTGCATGGTGGGAAAGAGATCGATGAATGGCGGGATCACCGGATCAACAGGGCCTTGTAGTTTAGCGATGACCGAACCAAAGTTAGGGCGTGCATCACGTAAGGCGACGTCGCGAGGATAACCAGTCAGGTTTTGAAAGCTGCTGTGCTCGTCCCGTTGTCCGACGATCGAACGCAGAATCGCCATACGGTCAGTCACGTTGGCCAATTGGGGTAACAACTCACAAACCTGGACATCGGGTACTGCCGAGTTAATCGGCGAGAATTCTCCACGAATGCCATCCGGAGCATCCGGTTTGAGGTCAACGGTATCCTGATGCGGCAAGCCTCCCGAGAGGTAAACCATGATCACCGATTTGTGTGAGCTTTTCGCCTGGCCGGTGGATTCTGCTTTCAGCAATTGAGGGAGCGCCAGGCCTCCCATCGCCAGGGAGCCAACTTGCAGAAACGAACGGCGCGTCACACCATCGCAATACTTGTGGCCATTTCCAAAGATTGTCAGCATCAGGCGGGTCTTTATGTTGAGGCAGGATCAGCCGGTTTCACCAAGAGTGATCGGACTGATTGAAGATTTAGGGAGGGAACAGGAAGAGGTCGGTTTCCAGCAGGAATGAAATACATGAAACTGACGTTTTCCAGAAGGAATCCGTCCCCCAACACAGGGGAAAGGGGGGCGCGAGCTATACATCAATTGTTATTGATGTTCGTCCTCTGGTCAAGCAAATCTGTACTTGATGGGGGTTTGTAACGATTATTCGGGGCGGTGATTTTGAGTTCAGGGGGTAACCGAATTCAAAAACTGGATCCCGGCAATCATGGTGGCGGTGCACTGAATCGCCTCTAAAACCGCTTCGTCTTTGACTCCCAGTTCCCGGACTTTGGCCAAGTGCCCCGTTACACACGGTTTGCAGGCGTTCAGGTCACTCAGGGCAATATTGATCAGTTCAATGGTGCTTTCTTCCAGGGAAGTATTCATGAATGTGTGCGCCCGCAATCCAACTGGCATTCCTTCAAAGAGAGCGCTACCACTGATGTCCCGGAATTTGAAGAAGGTGTTATACATGCTGTTTGTCGCGGCCACAGCCAGAACTTCCTGTAGTTGAGTTTCACTGGCGCCTAGCTTTTGGGCATGCTGATCGAAAAAATCGATCCACGGTTTGCAGCGATAAAGCGAGCTGACCGCGAGCCCGAGGTAGGCCCTGGTGAGCAGATCGAGTTTGCCTTCTTTGATGACGAACTTCTTGAAGTTCATAAAGAAGTCCTGCAGGAAGGGGGCAACGCGTCCATAAATCAGAAAAGGTTCGGGAACGGTCTCTGATCCTAATAGCTCTTTGATACGGTCATATGTTTGAGCCACTTTGTCCTGCGCTTCGGATTCTGGTAACGGAGTGATCGTAGTCATGAATTCAAATGTCCAATATCAGGTAGGTTCAAAAAGGAAACAGCACGGACAACTGAGGAGGGAGAGGGAACTCTCTGGGGCTATTATAGTGGCCGTGGGTGCGAAGTCGAGCAACGGTCAATTCGTAGTAACTTCCTCGTTTGGTGTGCCATAAAAAAAGCCCGCAAAAGGCGGGCTGGGAAAGATCGTATGATTGATATGCGAGACTAGGGCGTTTCCGCGGGGGCTGTTTCGTTTGCGAGTTCGTCCTGACCTGGACGGATCAATTCAAAGTAACGCTGGATTGTTTGGCGTTGACCGAGTGGAATGGGTTCGCTTTCGAGGACCGTCTCAGAGATTTTCTGGTACTCCTGATAAACCTCGCGATAAGAGCGACCGGCGACCTCGCGTCCTTCGGGCGAGTTTGACGTTTCCGTTTCGGTTGGGCCGTCGCCTGATTGTCCCGTCAGTTCCTGGCGATTTCGATTGGCGTCGATTTTCGTCTTATCGCCGAACAGGTTTCCACTCGTCGTTTTCCCCCAGGAGTTTTTGGGGCTGGTGGATTTGTTCGGTTTCATTCCCTCGGCGAGGGAGTTTTTATTTCCGCTGCAGTTACCATTGCAGTTGCTGCTACCACATTTGGAACACATTCCCATGCAGGCTTTGCACTGTGATTTGCTCATGTTGAGTTTCGACATTTGCATGGCCAACAGCTTGCTTAAATTGTTCCGCAGAGAATGTTTTCGCAACTGATTAGCCATGTCTTTGCTGCTTTTGCTGAATTGACCTGAGTTGCCGCTGTTGAGTGCGTCGGACATTTCGGATGCCGTTTGGGACAACTGGCCCTGGCCGGAATCTTTCATCTGTTTGGCGAGTTTTTTCAGTTTCTCTGCAACGGCTTTCGCTTCCTTACGTTCCATATCGAGATTTTCGAGTTTCTGAAATTCGTCAGCAGCTCCTTTGAAATCTTGAGCTTCCAGTTTCTGAGCGGCGGCCTTCATCTGGTCGGCCGCCATTAATGCGGCACCGAGCGCTTTCATCTGGGCGTTCACTGCATCCGGGTTGTATTCCGCCTGTTCAGCAGCGAGGGCGGCTTGCATTTCGGAGATGTTTGCGAGAGCCTCTTTCACATCGACTTCAGGCTGCTCCATCTCGGTGGCTTCTTCATTAAGTTGTTCGATGAGTTCTTTAAGCTCTTCGGACATCTCGTTTTCCTGAGCCCACTCTTCAAGTTCCTTGATGTCCTTCTTCATATCCAGGGCCACTGTCAGCAGGCCGGGATTTGGTTCCGACAGGGAAGCCGAAAGTTGTTGTTCTTCTCTCGGGAAGAACACAAATAACCCCACGACAGCCAACAGAATTAATGCGTAGGGGAAGGTGCGTGGTGTTTGGAAGGGGACCACCTGTTGTGCATTAATCGTATCAATCTTTTGCAGCGTATCTTCCACCTGCAATTTTTCGAGCGTGATTTCTTTCGTATGTTGAGAGAACTCAAGTGCCGAGAGCGTATTGTCTTTCAAATGATAACAGCGATCGACTGCGGTGGCGGAAACGCTCCATGGCAAAAACCGGAAGTAACCAACCAAAAAGCCCAGAATTGGTCCAGCCAGAATGGTGGTCCAGATGGCGTAAGCAGAAAAAAGGTTGGGAGAGAACCACAGCACGAGGTAGGCCAGAATGGCGAATGTATTGGCGGCAATCATTCCGATTGCAGCAAGCTGGAAGCCCGCTTGCAAACGTTGCCGTTGGCGGACATTCTGCAATTTCTCGAGCAGGAGATTCTCCATGGTGTTTCTCCGGTTGATTTTTAAGCTAAGTAATGGTTTTGACAAACCCTAGCATCAGTTTACGAAATGTTGACGAATTAGCAAACGTTTTATCGGCTGGAAAATCTCATCCACTGGTGCCAGAAGCGAGTTTGGAAGAGAACAGCGAAAAGTCGATCCGCCGCAGGGCGACATCGATGAGGAACAGAAGTAATGCCACGGCAAGCAGATAAGGCCAAAGCGGGGTCGGACGTCCGACCGTCTCCGAGTCGTTCTGGAAAATCTCTTCCACGGTCGGAGCATATTTCCCGCCGGACATCTGTGCCAGAGATTCCAGCAACTCGGTGTTGGTTGGTTTCAAGCGAAGTTCGTCCGAGTACCCGACGATCATTCCCCGCGACTGCTGAAACTGAACCTGTCCCGATTGCTTTTGAGTCAATTCGAGGTGATAGGCCCCCGGCTGGAGGACATCAAAACTGGTTTTGTATTTTCCGGGACCGATCTGGTCGAGCTTCACGTTTTCTTTTTTGAGAAGAGGATTGATCAAGGTCAGTTCGGTCTCGGCGTTGTTGAGAAACTGTCCCGTAAGATCGATGGCGTCGAGTTCGAGAATCGCCTGTTGATCCTGACGGGTTAAGGCGACATTAACGCCGCGGGAATCACTTTTGCGCATCGTGTGGCGAACAAGTTGCGCCCAGAATTTGCTGTAACCAGGCCAACTGAGCCATTCCGCCGCCCAACGGTTATTGGCATCGGAAGTAAATGCCACTGACATACCCAGGCCGTATCGCCACCAGACGAGCAGGGGGTCGCCCGCTTCAGAACTGAGAATAATTTCCGAGGTTGCTTTCGGGCGAGTGATGACATAACCCAGCAGGAAGGGGGCATTGCCGATGTCGGTTTCATCGAGTACCGGTGTCGCGCGAATCTGCAGTGGAACAAAAGGTTCTTCGTTAATTGCCGACTTACTGGCTGTCATGGTTTCTTTCGCAAAGATTTGCGGAATGGAGGCCGGATCGGAAGTGAAGTAATACCGTCCTTTGCCAGTCTGGGCGAGTTGCTGGAGCAGATTCTGATCAGCTCCGTCGCCTACTCCCACGGTCGAAAGCGTGATTCGTGAGGAAGCCATCGTTTGCGAGATACCAGCGAAATCTCCGGGAGAAGAATGCCCGTCGGTCAGAATGATGACGTGCTTCAGTTTTGCTGAAACGGCTTGTAGCCCGTTGTAGGCCATCTCCATCGCAGGGTACATGGACGTTCCCCCGCCTGCTTCAATTGAGCGGATATTTCCGATCAGAGTCGACTTCTCCGAAAGAGGGCGAATTTCACTTGCCCAGTAGGAACTTCCTTCGAAGGCGATGACGCCGATCTGATCGCGTGGTCCGAGTAGTTCCACAGCGCTGACGGCCGCCTCTTTCGCGAGTTCAATTTTTTGCCCCCCCATCGAACCCGATTTATCGATGATGAGCACCATTGCCAGACTTGGTTTTTCTTTTTCTTTTTCAAAGTCGCTCCGAACAGGCAGAACTTCTTCGATGACGGTTTTGTAATACCCCCCGAGTCCAAAGGATTGATCTCCTCCCAGCATGATCAACCCGCCACCCAGTTCGGAAACGTAGGTGCGGATGATATCCATTTTATGCGTCGAAAGATCGGTCGCAGGAACGTTCGAAATCAGAATCGCTTCGTAGTTCTGTAAATCTGAAAGTGTATCAGGCAACCCTTCCGGCGGACGAGTGTCGACATTGATGCCTTCTTCTTCCAGAGCCCAGGCGAGG
>JAGQQC010000002.1 GCA_020426395.1 Planctomycetaceae bacterium | reverse complement strand
AGCCGCCACACTTATCTTGGACAAGATCTAATACGGATTATTGTAATCATATCGCAAGAGAAAAGCAGTTCCTAGATGTCGAATGCCTGAACTGGCCTCCTGTCCGGATTGGATCAGCCGGGAATAGCGGATCTCCTGCGGATGTATTCACCTTGAATTTCTAGCTGAAACGGAAAAACAGGGGGGAATGAGCGAGAGTACCCTTTTTAAGTCGTGTTCTTCCCTCGATAATAGGAGTCATTAGATTATTGCAGACAAAACAGGGGTTCGAACCCATTCAAAACTCCGTTTATGCTGTCTCGTAGTGATTGGTTTTCCAGGTTTCCAGTGGGCTGGAGGTGAAAGGTGCCGTACCTGATTGTTGAAGAGGGGCTGTCCGGTCCGGAACGAATTGACATCGATTCCGATCTGGTTTTGCTCGGTCGGCACCCCGATTGTCAAATCCGGTTGAATGACATCTCCGTCAGTCGCCAACACGCCCGGATTATGAAACAACAGGGGAATTATTATCTGGAAGATCTACACAGCCGGAATAAAACGTTGCTCAATGATCAGCCGATTCAGGGAAAAGTCCGGTTAAGAAATAAGGATTGCATTAAGGTCTGCGGATTTTCCTTCCGGTTCATGCGATCCGAAGCCAGTTCGGCCATGCTACCCACTTCCCTGGATCCTGCTGGACAGGAAACGATGGCTTTGGCTGTTCCTTCGCTGATCGATAAAGAGATCCCCTCCGCGAAGGAAATTCAACGTGCGTTATTGAATGATGGAAAGTTTGAAAACGATACCGCCGTGATCCAAAGCCTGAAGGTGAAAAGGTCAAGCGAAAGTCTAGAGGCAGACCGGGCCCGTGCGGAGACCAAACTGCAGGCGATTCTGGAAATCAGTAAAGCTCTGGGGACCACGTTAAGATTGCAAACCGTGATGGAGACGATCTTGCGACAAAGCTTCAAGCTTTTTCCGCAAACCGATTCCGTCTTTCTGATCATGAAAGATCGCCAAACAGGCGAATTAACGATTCCGGCTCGTCAGCATCAATCGCATATCGATCCACAAGCGGCTCGCGCCAGCCGCACGATTGTTGAACTGGCTATGAATTCCAAAGAAGCGATTTTGAGTCGCAATGCGATGGAGGACAGTCGCTTTTCTTCAAGCGATTCCATACAGGATATGGATCCGGGAGCCACGATGTGTGTTCCCCTGGTGGAAACTTCCGGAACCGTGCTCGGGGCTTTGCAGTTGATCACCAGCGATTTGCGAGAAAGTTATTCCGAAGAGGATCTGGATGTTTTACTCAGTGTAGCATCGCAGGTCAGTCTGGCGATTCAGAATGCGCATCAGCATGAAATGTTGCTCAAGCAACATGAGCTGGAGCGGGAACTGGAATTCGCCATGCGGGTACAACTTGGCTTCTTGCCCTCCGAACGTCCGGCAATTCCGGGATACACCTTCTGTGATTATTACGAAGCCGCCAAACATGTAGGGGGAGATTATTTCGATTACATCAAATTGCCTGATGATCGTCTGGCGATTGTGTTGGGAGATGTTGCCGGCAAGGGCGTTCCGGCGGCTTTGTTCATGGCGCGGCTCCTCTCGTCAACACGAAACCACTTGATGACGGAAGCGACCGCCTCAGCCACGTTAGGGGCAATGAATGCGGAACTTTCCTCGGTCGAAATCGGATTTCGATTTATTACACTCGTGATGCTGGTGCTTGATCTGAAAACGAATAAAATCAGTCTCGTGAATGCCGGACATATGCCCCCGTTGTTAATTGACGCGGAAGCGAAGGTTCGTCCGCTGGGCAAGGAAATCTCTGGCATGCCGCTTGGGGTTAACCCGGAACAAAAATTCCAGGAACTGGAATTTGAACTGCAACCGGGCGAATCGCTGGTTCTTTATACGGATGGAATCACGGAGACATTGAATCCAGAAAAAGAGTTATTCGGGACCAAACGTCTCATTAAATCGCTGGAAAACTCTTTCGAGAGTATGGACGAACTAATCGAGCAAGTGGTGCAGGAAGTTGATCAGTTCGCACGAAAATTGTCTCAAAGTGATGATATGTGCCTCGTCGCTCTCCGTCGGGAAAAGATAAGCGGGTAACTGAGAAGCGAAATCGTTCATTGTGATAAGGGAATGTGAAGTAGAGTGGAACTGACTCCACGGGAAGTATTAGGAAATTCGGGACCGATTGCACGGCGGTTGGAGCAGTACGAAGAACGTCCCGAACAACTGGAAATGGCGGATGAAGTTGCCCGGGCCATTGTCGAAGGGGAGCATGCGCTGATTGAGGCTGGAACGGGGGTCGGGAAAAGCTTTGCCTACCTGGTGCCCGCCATCCTGGCTGCTTATGGACGTCGTCATGAGGGGAATAAACGGAAGCGAATCGTTGTTTCCACGCATACGATCAGTTTGCAGGAGCAGTTGATTCAGCGAGATATCCCATTCTTAAATGCGGTTTTGCCTCTCGAATTTTCCGCCGTATTAGTTAAGGGACGCACAAATTATCTCTCGCTCCGCCGTATGAAGGGGGCGATGGAGAAGGCGCATTCTCTGTTTAACGATTCAGATCAATTACAGGATCTGCAAAGTATTCTTGACTGGTCGTTGGAAACGCATGATGGGAGTCGTTCGGATCTCTCTTTTGCACCGCAACCGCAGGTTTGGGCGGAAGTTCAGAGTGAACACGGGAACTGCCTGGGCAAAAAGTGTCCGACGTATGACAAGTGCTTCTATTACAAGGATCGCCGGCGTATCTGGAATGCGGATCTGTTGGTGGTGAACCATGCTTTGTTCTTTTCCGATCTGGCTCTCCGCCGGGAAGGAGCCAGTCTGATACCCGACTATGATGTCGTCATTCTGGATGAAGCGCATACGATTGAATCGGTGGCGAGTGAATATCTGGGAATCACGTTTTCCAGCGGTCAGGTGGAGTATCTACTCAATCGACTTTATAACGATCGCGCCCGGAAAGGGTTATTGGAGCAATACCAACTTGATGAACTGAAACAGTTGGTCGGCGCAATTCGGCTTCAGGCGAAGGAATTCTTTTACGACTTGCGCACCTGGCAGGAGCAAACCGGTAAAGAAAACGGGCGTATCCACACGGCCCCTCCCCTGCGGGAGGAATTGAGTCACTATTTGCGTCAATTGGCAGGGCGCCTGGTGTTGGGGACCGAACATTTAAGCGAAGAAGACCGGGTGGAATTGTTGGCTGCTGCCGAGCGTTGCCAGGGGCAGGCTGATGCACTAGAGGCCTGGATGTCGCAGAATATCGACGAGGCAGTGTACTGGATGGAACTTTCCGGTAGTCGGAAGCAGAATACGCGATTAGTAAGTGCTCCGGTTAATGTCGGTCCACAACTAAGGGAAGAGTTATTTCATCAACAGAACAGTGTCATTCTGACGAGTGCCACGATCGCCGTCGGAAAGAATGATTTTAATTATGCGAAGAGCCGGCTCGGTTTGACTTCCGCCATCGAGAAAAAACTGGGGAGTCCGTTCAACTATCGTGAACAGGCCCGCTTAATTTTACTGGAGGAGATGCCCGATCCGAATTCCCGTGAGTATGAAACGGCAGTCGCCCGATGTATTGAGCATTATGTTGCCCAGACCGAAGGACGGGCGTTTGTGCTCTTTACCAGCTATCGCATGCTTCAACGAACGGCACAGCAGGTACAGAATTTTCTTATTGCCAATCGACTGACATTATATTGTCAGGGAGATGGGCTGCCACGGTCGGCAATGCTGGACCGGTTTAAGAAGGATCCGCGGGCTGTCTTGTTCGGTACAGATAGTTTCTGGCAGGGAGTCGATGTCCCGGGCGAAGCGCTCCAAAACGTAATTATTACCCGATTGCCGTTTAGTGTTCCCGATCATCCTCTCTTGGAAGCACGTATCGAAGCGCTCAAGGCCAACGGTCAAAATCCATTCATGGAGTATCAGGTACCTGAGGCGATTATCAAGCTGAAGCAAGGATTCGGGCGGTTGATCAGGACGCAACAGGATTCAGGTCAGGTTGTGATTCTCGACCCCCGAATTCTGGGTCGCCATTATGGCCGGTTGTTTGTGGAAAGTTTGCCAGACTGCGAAACAGTTCACGACCGGTATTCTGCCATCTGGAGTCGATCAAGCGAGTGATTGGTTCAGGTTGAGCATGTTTGCACGCAACCTCAATCAGGATTTGGTCGAGTTTTCATCCAGGTTCTCGTCTTCTAATTCCAGCTCGGGGGCTTCTTCCTCCTGGAATTCCTCGACGAGGTCGTCTGTTTTTTCGATGGTCATATCCCGTCCTTCTTCCATGCGATCTTTGATTCGACTGATCGATTCTGTTTGCTTGATCTTCATGAATGAACGGAAGTATTCGTACAACATACCACAGGCAATGGTAGCGGCGGCGATTGTCTGCCAAGTGTAAGATTCTTCGCTCCAGAGCCCACTGAAAGCAAAGATGGCCGTAATCACCATGGCGACGACGGTGACAATCAGTTTGAGCATCAACGTTTCACGAAGTTGCTTCGTCGAGTGAGTTGCCAGAGCCGTGCGGGCATTGGCGTTTGCAACCTCTCGTAGAGTATTCAAGTTGGCCCGCACTTCATTCGCATCTATCTTGGCCCGTTCCCGAACGGGTCGGGAGGGAGGCTCTGGTTCTGCTGAAACAGATTGTTCGGGTGCAATTTCTTTTGGTTTGGGGGCCGCCGTAGGGAGTGGTTTATTGAGGAAGGAGCTTTTCGTTTTGGACGCTTCAAACTCTTCTCCAGCTGTACCCCGCTTTGTGCGTGCAATCAGGCGACGCATGTAGGCTTCGATGCTGTCTTCATCGCCTCCACCCTCCGAGCCTTCTTCCGAGTCCAGAGATTCATCGGATGCTTCCGCTGCCATGTCTTCTGGGGATGAGTCGAGTTCTTGAGCGGTTTCCAACGAGTTCAATTCATCGTCGTCGAAATCTGGTAGAGCGGCTGTTTCAGGGGAAATATTCTCTTTTCCCTGTGCGTGTTGCTCTTCGTGCATGTCAAATAAATCAGCCAGTTGGGAACGGAGTGAGTTCAATTGCCCACTGCTTGATTCTTTGATATGTGAGGGAGCGGCAACATTTTCTTCTGCGGTCGCAGCAGGTTCCTCGGTGAAGTCATTTGTGTCCTGGATATGTTGGTCTTCTGGTAGCTCGCTCTCTGGTTCCTCGGCGGTCGATTCGTTAACCGGCTCGAATTCATCGGGTTCATCCAGGAGGGATGAAGTATCCAAGCCTGCAATCATGGCCATGTCATCATTTGTGGCGAGCAGAGGGTCAAGTTCGCTGACGTCCTCCCGGTCAAGCGAGTTCTGTGCTTGACTATCGCTGTAGGAGGCGGCGGTGTCCGTTTTCGACAAACGTTCCCGAAGTTGTACTTCCAGCTTTTCAATTTCTTGTTGTTGCTGTTTCAGGGTCGAACGTAATGTCTCCAGCTCTTCCCGCTCTGCACTGAGTTCGTCCCGGTTTTCAACCAGTTGATTTCGTTCTTCTTCCAACTGGTTCCGTTCGGACATCAGAGCGGTTTCTTGCTCTTCGAGTTGATTGCGCTCGTTTTGCAAATCACTTTGCAGTGTTTCGATTTCAGCGCGGGCGGCCTCTAGTTCCGCTTGAGCAGTACGCTCAGTGTCCAGAAGAGATTGCGCTTCAGCCGCCCGTTCAGACGATTCTTCGTGATTGGCTTGTAGCGTTTCCAGTTGATTGGCAAGTTCTTCCTGCTGCTCCAGTAAGTCATGGTAGGTGTGCTGCAGCTTCTCTTTTTCGTCTGACAATTGCTGGTGTTGCTCTTCCAGTTCCTCGTAGCGAGATTCCAGTTGTTCCAACTGTTTCTGTGAGGTGAGCAAGCTATCGGAGAGTTGTTCCAACTGCTCAGTGCGTTGGTGTTCGCTCTCCATATGTTTCATTTCGGCTTCGAGCAGCGCGCTTCGCTCCAGTTCGATTTTCTCTTTCAGGTTATCCAGTTGATCCAGATTCTGATTGAGCATCGACTGAACTTGCTCTCTCCGCGATTCGGAAGATTCCAGTTCTTTTTCGAGACGTTCTTTTTCTTCCTGGAGCCGTGAGTTGTCCTTCTCCAGTTTTTCTAGCCGGACCATCGCCTCGGAAAGTTTGCGTTCGGCGGCCGCGATCTGATGTTCTTTTTCTGTTAACTCGCCCGTTTGCTCTTCGAAATGCAGACGTTCCGCTTCAAGCGTTTCCCGGTCGGTGGCCAGGCGACGGGTGAGTTCTTCGGCGATATGTGCCTCAATCGACTCTTCCCATTTCTGGAGTCGTGTTCGTTCATCGTCAAGAGACTCTTTTTCTTCGGCAAGTTGCTGACGTTCGGTTTCCAGCGCGGTTCGTGCCTGCTCGAATTCTTTTCGATCATCCGCGAGTTGATCCTGAAGATCGTTCAGTTCAGCTTTCTGGGATTTGATCTGGTGTTCCAGATCCTCCCGCCGTTTTTCCAGGCGATCTGTTTCTTCAATCGTGTTGTTTTTCAGATTGGCTTGTTCTTCTGCCAGCTTGTCGATTGCCTCGGTGAGTTCTTCCTCACGAATACGGAGGGAGTTTTCCTGTTCGGCCAGATAAGTTTCCCGTTGCGCCAGCAACTGCGTACGCTCTTCCCAATCGGCGGATTCGGATTGCAGTAATTCTTCTCGATTCAGAAGTTGCTGTTTCTGACCTTCGAGGGACTGGACTTCCTCTTTTAACTGCTGTAATTCTTCTCGGGTGGCCTGCAACCGGTTCTTTTCAGCAACGATGCTTTCTTCGATATCGGAAGAACGTGTTTCAATTTCTTGTTCCCGGGCCGTGAGAGCTTCTTCCCAATGGACGGCTCCCTTTAAGCGGGCTTTCAGTTGTTCATTTTGTGCGGCACGTTCCGCTTCCCAACCTTTGCGGGCAAGTTCGTACTCCTCCCGCTGCAATTTCAGAGCGAATTCCTGTTCCGCAAGTTGTTTTTCGCGGGAATCCAGGTCTTGTTGCAGTTCTTCAACTTCAGAACGGCGCGATGTCAGATCCTGTTCGCGTTCTTTCAGTTTTTGTTGTAACTGTTCCGTTTTCTCTTGTTGAATCTGGAAGGTCTTCCGATTTGCCTCCATCTCTTTCTGGACCGCTTGCAGACGAAGTTCTTCTGCTTCCAGCTTTTTCAGATTCTCGCGGGTCAGTGCTTCCTCCATCGCCGCTTGATTGCGATGGCGAGCCAGTTGATCTTGTTCCAGGCGGATTTCGCGATCGATTTGTTGTCGACGTGCGAGGGCTCTTTCGGTCTCTTCTTGTAGAGCGGCTAACTGCTCCTGAATCAGTTTCTCTTTTTCATCTGCTTCCTGAACACGGGTAATCGCTTCAGCAGAGCGTTGTTGCCAATGGGCTACGGCGTTCACTCGCTCGGATTGCTCGTTCAGGTTTTCTTCAATCTTCGATTGCTGGAGCAGAAGCTGGTTCTGTAAGGCAGCCAGTTGTTTTTCCAGTTCCTGCTTGATTGTCTGAACCGCGTCTTCATCTGTCTGAGAACGATGTTGCTTCGATGTCACTGACTGAGTGGGTTCATCTTCTGAGTAATTGTCCTCCTCAGTAAGATCCGTTTCCCATTCCGTCTTCGTGGTTGTGTGCCCTTCTCGTTCTGTTGAGACCGCTGTTGTGAAATGTTCTTCGACGGTTTCTCGATTTGCTTCGGGATTCAAACCAGAACCAGAATCTTCAGAATCCGCAGGTTCATCTTCAGCCAACATCATCAAGCTGGAATGCTCTGTGTCTTCTCCACCGCCGACGGATCCGTCTGCTTGTTCAGCATCACTTTCAGAGGCTCCGAACAAGTCCATGCTTTCCGATAAACCGAAATCAGCTTCGGCGGTCAATTCTGGTTCAGAAACAGAAGCCATCGCCATTTCTGTTTCCGGAGATTCATCCAGATCCTCCAGTTCAGCATGTTCTTCGGCAGGGGCAGCCGGTTCGAGAATTTCCTCGACTTCTGCGCTGAGGGACGAAGCTTCTTCAAGCAGAATATTTTCGAGAGAATCTGTAAGGGATTCTTCCTGCGGTTCTGCTTCGTCTTCAGTAGAGTCCGTTTCCGGTTTTCCTAAGGATTCCGAAACTTCTAAAGCGGCATCCAGATCGGAAAGCGCGGCTTGGATATCCACGTCGTCTGAATCGGGCTCTTCATCTGCGATTTCCGCGGCCATTAATTCTTCTATTGCGGCGGCAGTATCTGCATTATCAGATTCGCTCTGCCGATGTTCTTCGTAAATTTGTTCCAGTTCTTCGAGAGATACTTCTTCACCGCTCGGCTCGGTTCGCTTTTTCTGTTCCGCTACAGAATCGAGCAGAGCATTCATTTCATCGTTCAGCTCAAATGCTGGTGAACTGGGAAGGGAATCAGACATTTCCGGGACGTCTGTTTCTACAACCTCTTCTTCAAAGCTGTCTTGTTCAATCAGCTCTATTTCGGGTGTGTCTGCTTCCGTCTCTTCCTCTTCCAGAAGTTCCGCAGATTCTTCTGGCTGCATCGAGAGTTCTTCCATATTGGGCAGATTGGAGAGCAGATCCTCAGAGGCGTCCATTTCCATTGCCGGGTCGCTTACTTCGTCAAGCTCTTCAGCAGGGCTCTCAAGTTCATCCGTAACGGCAGTTTCTTCATCGGCTTCGAGTTCCGCAGTCAGTACTGACTCAAGAGTCTCTGTGGATACTGGTGCAGGAGAAGTCTCTTCTTCCTCGATAGCCTCTTCGTTCAGGGCGGCTTCAGCCGGTTCATCATTTTCTGTTTCCAGGTCTTGTTCAACAGAAAGGAGGGGTGCTTCTTCCTCTGTGGATGAAGAGGAGGCTTCATCGAGCAAGTTAAGATCGGCCAGTAATTTCGCTTCAAGGTCTGCTTCCGTTTCACCATCCAGGTCGGAGTGAGCGGTTTCTTCCTCTTCCGCGTCGGTCAGAATACTTGCGAGCAGGTTTTCATCGATCTCCAGATCGTTCTCGGTGGAGTCCTCATCAGCAGGTTCAACTGCAGAAGCTTGTTCGGAGAGATTGACCCCTGTAGGAATTTCCGGTTCGTCCGTGGCAGTCCCGAACAGTTCCTCGGGACTCAGTAGACCATCTAAACTCAAGTCCTCCGCAAGTTCTTCAGCGGAATCATGCTCAAAACCTTCCGGGGAATTAATGACCAGCGAAGCGGTATTTCCGTTTTCCAGAAATTCCTCATTCGAAACGACGGAAAACTCCACAGAACCTAAGGTTAAGACATCTCCGACTTTTAATTCTGCTTTTTCAATGCTGTTCTGATTGATCATTGTCTGGGAGCCATGGGCTTCAACCAGAACTTTAGAATCTTCTACCAGAATCGAGCAGTGGTAAGGTTCAATCCCTTTGGCCTGCACGACGAGCGTATTGTCATCTGTGCTTCCAATCGTGGAGACACCTTGCCGGGCAGCCAGCGCCGGTATATCGGAAGAATGATCGACTGGCATTAATACCAGTACGACATCATTGTCTTCCATCGAAAAGTCTGAATTGTCAGAGCGGTTCGACATCCCAAGTCGCTCCAATCTTTTTGGGGAATTACCTGTTCAACGAGAAGTTGGTCAAGGAGATGATTTCGTTCTAGATCTGTTGCCTGAAAACTCAACGAAATCGTCAGAACCGGGTTAGGCTGTTTGCCGATCTTCTGATCCCATTGGACAATAGACATATTTTGACCGCAGAGAGTCTCGCTGTCTGTTATTCTCGGCATGGAAGAGTGGTCCAAATTTGTCCAAACTCTGAAACCGGACGAATAGATACTGGACGATCCTAGAAGGCGAAACATCCGCTTTGTTCGGCAAGCTTTTTGCATGTTGTCCGACTGACAATAGTTCCCCAAACTTCCCGCTTTCACGCGAAATGAGGATTCCATGGAGCAAAATCTCCCTTTGCCAGAACTTCGCGCGCCATGGGCTCGGATTTGTTGTGCGCTATTACTGTTGATGGTCACATGGTGCCTGTTAACGCCTCACCCTCCGCAAAACCTGCAACAGTTGCAGGAACAGACCTTGCGTGGCGATTTGGTGATTCATCTGGTCGTATTTAGTATGGTGACGTTTTTCATTCTGAGTTTATGTACCCCTTTGCGGCGGGCGACGGGCTTGGGGTCGGCAGTCGCTTTTGCATTTATTACAGAGTGTTTGCAATTTTGGGTACCCAATCGAACTTGTGACCCATACGACATGCTCGCGAATTTGTTGGGGGTCAGTTTCGGATATGGTCTCATGATCAGCTACCAGCAGATGTTGAAACATTATGGGCGAAATTTTCTGTCGCATCGCTATGCTCTTATGCGTGGCGGGCTTTTTCGCACACAGACTTCGCAGCAGGCGTCGGAGTAGAACCTCGCCTAAAACTGGGGTGTGGTTGTTCTACAATCAGTAATATAAAGGAGAATGTGAGCCATCAGAGGGTTTTAGGATCACTTCAAATTTACGCAGAAGTCGATTGGAAATTCGGTCACGAAAACCTTCATACCTGAAGTCAAGTTCTGTAATATTGAAGCTAGCGCCGTTTGATTTTCCCCACCTGGCTTTCCCTGCTCCTCTATCTGCAGAACTGGAACCGAATTGATGGGCACTTCGCTCAAGTACCAACCCCAACCCGCGATTTCACAAATTCCCTCCGCCGACTGGAATGATCTGAAGCCTGATCTGGAAGCGGCCCGTGCGGAGACGCTTGCCGATGTGGACCTGCTCACCTCCGGCGAAAGCATCCCCGATCAGAAGCAACCGCTCGATTCCGGGTTCATAATGTTGCCGGCGAATCTGCTGGAGGAACAGAAAGCCAAAGGAGCAGAGAGTCTCCTGGGACAAATGAAAGAGACGGCCGGTAAACTGCAGCCGCAAATTGATCGATTCGTTGTGCTGGGTATCGGCGGATCTTATATGGGCATGCGGGCGCTCTTTGAAGCGCTCTGTCATCCGTATCACAATGACCTTCCTCGTTCCAGTCGTGGAAATATTCCCCGGCTCTACTTCGCGGGGAATAACATGGATAATGATGAGACAGCAGCTTTGCTGGAAATTCTTCAGGCCGATGCGCAAGATTCGCACTGGGGGATGACCGTCATTAGCAAATCGGGCGGAACACTCGAAACGGCGGTTGCCTTCCGATTGTTTCGCGAGGCACTAGAGAACTGTTATGGAGCCGATTCCAAAGCGGCGACCGAGTGGGTAGTCCCCATCACGGGCGAAACAGGAAAACTTCGCGATCTCTCGAATGCCTCGGGATACCCTGCCATTTTTCCGATTCCGGATGGAGTCGGTGGTCGGTTCTCCGTGTTTACGGCAGTCGGTTTGTTTCCTGCGGCAGTCATGGGGATTGATATCGATGCCCTTCTGCAAGGAGCGGCCGATATGACCGAGCAGTTTCGAACGGCTCCGATTGGCGAAAATCCAGTTCTCGATTACACAGGTGTCTGTCATTTACTTGAAAAGAACAAAGGGCTTTCAGCACGCATTCTTTCGACGTGGGGCTCCCGGCTGGAAGCTTTTGGATTGTGGTACGATCAACTGCTTGCGGAAAGTATTGGCAAGGAGGAAAAAGGAGCATTGCCGCTGACCGTCGTCAACACACGCGACTTGCATAGCCGAGGGCAACAGCACCAGGAAGGCGTTCGTGACAAACTGATCACCAACGTCATCGTTGAAGAACCTGGCACCAAACCCGTTCCGGTACCGCAGGTGAATGCTGATCGTGACCAGGATCAATTAAACCGCCTCAATGGAAAAGCGTTGCCGAATCTGTTGGACGCGGCCATTAAAGGGACAAATAAAGCGTACGCGGAGGTGGATCGCCCCACGGCCGATCTGTTGTTCCCGAAACTGGACGCTTACACCTTGGGGCAGGCGCTGCAGATGTTGATGCTGGCCACCGTGGTTGAAGGGCGGCTCATCGGGATCAATCCGTATGGGCAGCCGGGTGTCGAAGCCTATAAGCAGAACATGGGCGAAATTCTCTACGGGAAGTAATCTTCCACAAAAATTTCTGAGACTGAAATCGAGTGTGACATCATGAGTGTAGAAGTCGAGTTTCTGGGGCACAGTACGTTTGAAATTCACTCCGGAGAGCATCGCATTTTGATCGATCCCTTCTTCACAGGGAATCCGCAGGCAAAAAAAAGTGCGGATGAGTTGAATCCCACGGCGATTGTGCTTTCCCACGGTCACGGTGATCATGTCGGTGATACAATCGCTATTGCGAAACGCACTGGTGCACTTGTTATTGCGAATTATGAAATCGTCACCTGGTTAAGCGAGCAAGGTGTTGAAAACGTGCATGGGCAACATCAGGGAGGCGGCTTTCAACATCCCTTTGGACGATTGAAGTTGACCATTGCCTTTCATGGTTCCATGTTGCCTGATGGTAGTAACGGTGGAAACCCCTGTGGTTTGTTGTTTGAGCTTCCAGAGGCGACGATCTATTTCTCCGGTGATACAGCCCTGTTTTCCGATATGCAGTTGATCGGTGAAGCGGGGATCGATCTCGCGATCCTACCGATTGGCGACAACTTCACCATGGGACCGGATGACGCACTGCGGGCAGTGCAGTTTCTGAAACCAAAGCAGGTTGTTCCTTGTCATTACAATACCTGGCCTCCCATTGAGCAGGATGCACACTCCTGGGCGAAGAAGGTTGATGCGGAAACGGAAGCCAAAACCCATGTCATGCAATCCGGGGACGTCATTACCGTCTGACAGTTCCTTCCAGAAGAAACGTTATCAAAAGCGAAATGAGGGAGTCCTCGTTTCGCTTTTTTTGATTCAATTAAGAAATAGGTTAACTGATCAGGTGGCAGATGCTTAGAGATGCTTAGAGATGCTAATATAATAGCCATTTCCTGTTGCGATGCTTACGCTCATAAAATCTCTTCATCGGAGAATGCCATGACTCTTTTCTCGCGTTCTGCTCTCTGTGTCCTGACATTATTGATGTTGATTGGCTGCAGTTCCGAGCCAGAAAGCCCCAGCCAAACCCAGTCAGCGAACACTCCGGCACCCAATTCGGAGCAGCCGGTTGTTCCAAAAGAGACTGCAGCAATAAATCAGGTAGAGAATTCCCAGTCGGAAAGTAAACCAACGGAGAACATGGTCGTCACCGGCAAGGTGGAGATCCAGGGTGACGCAATGACTTTAACGGTTGGTGAATCTCCGGAAGAGATGAATGTGATCGGCGCCGGAATGAATGTTTCTTTGAGTGAAGAGGGTGAGTTGCAAGTCGGAGAGTGGAGATCGCCGGACAATTCAGTCAAACCGGAACTAGAGAAAGAGTATTTTATAATAACGATGGGGCGAGAGGCCCCTGGATATTTACTGAAAGGTCAATTCAAAGAACTGCCGACGGAGGGGGTTGCCACACTGAAAATTGAAGTGAAGCTTGAGGAGTTGCAAGAGAAAACTCCGATTGTCGTAATGCGGCCAAAAGCGGCGACCGATGAGTTCATGAAACGTTTTCAAGGGATCGTCAAATTCAATGATCCCAAAAAAGAAGACTGGAGTGAAAACTCGGCAATTGATATGGCCCGGTTGCAGGCACAAATAACCCAATCCCGGAATAACCTCAAGCAGATTGCGTTAGCGTTTCACATGTACAATGACGTTCATGGTTGTCTTCCCCCGGGAGTGATTTATGGACCCGATGGCAAACCGTGGCACAGTTGGCGAACGCTGATTCTGCCGTACCTGGAAATGCAGAATATGTATGAGATGTACGATGTCACTCAGCCCTGGGACAGTGAAGCCAATAAAAAACTGGCGGTAATGATCATGCCCGTTTATTCCGACCCTTTGCGAGGTGAAAACCCGGAGAATTACACGCACTATCTGTCGGCGATCGGTAAAGATGCCGTGCTCAACGGTGTCGAATTCGATGGTACAAAGGCTGGTTTTGAAGCAGTGTTAAATCAGGGAACCCGGTTTCAGGATATCTCCGATGGTTCCTCCAGCACACTCTTGGTTTCCACGGTCTCGTCTGATCAAAAAATTCGATGGACGGAACCGCGAGATGTCTTTACGAATAAGAATATTCCCGAACTGAATTCGAAAGATGGCTTCTCCACGTACACCATCAATGGAACCGAACGATTGATGGTTGCTTTATGTGATGGATCTGTTCAAACGTTTGAAGAACCGATACTCGGGCAAAAATTTATCGAGTCGTTGGTCACGGCACAGGGAGGTGAAACACCAGAGGAAACCCCTCTCGCAACAAGGCCCGTCACTTATTTCACGATCACTGCTGATGGCGAAAACTCTACTGCCGTGTTAAAAAGAGTGTGGGAATAATTCTCTTCGTAAACCTTTTCCATAAGGCCCACGTTATGCCGCGCTTGCCGTTTTTGCTCTGGTTGGGGCTCGTCATTCATTTTTTCCCCGGTTGTGGGCCGGCGGAAGAAAAACCAGATGCGATTAATAATTCTGACTCCACTCAAGTGACTGCGAACGAGACCCTCCTGATCGAAGAATCACAAATGGGGCCCATCGGTGATGGTAAAGTGGCCGATATCAGCGATGGTGGAGAAGTCCAAATCGATGGTTGGGATGAGCACTCTACGGAAATAGATAAACAGAAAAACTATTTCGTGATCTTTCGCGAACGCCAGGGAAACGAAAGTTACCTCACGACGGGCCGTTTCACTCAACTCCCCCACGGCGATCGGACCAAGCTCAAATTGAATCAAGGTGCAGAGAAGCTCACGACGGACCACGTCTTGCTGATCTTCCGTCCGTCTCAGGTTTCGGATGAGTTTGTCGATCATTTTCTGGCAACGATCCCGCTGGAAGATCCGACCCCTTCTCGCCCAGACGAGGGTGAACAAACTTTGGAGGACGCAAGAAAGGCCGCGCTGTTTGAGCATTCGCGTAATAATCTCAGACAGATTGTACTGGCCATGCACAATTATGCCGCTGAGCATGGTTGCCTTCCTCCGGGAATACTGGTGGGGCCGGATGGTAAACCTTGGCATAGTTGGCGGACCTTACTGCTGCCTTATCTCGATCAACGAACAGTCTACGATCTCTACGATGTCACCCGACCTTGGGATAGTAGCGCGAATAAAACAGTCCAGGAAATTGGCATCCCGGAATTCAGTGATCCGGTTTATGATGAACTGGAGAGTCATCACACCGCCTACGGTGTGGCGATTGGGGATCACACGCCGTTCAGGAAGGTTGAATTCGACGGAACAAAAGAAGGGTTTAAGGCCGCTCTGAAACAGGGGGGCACTTTCGCCCAAATTTCGGATGGAACGTCAAACACAATTTTAGTGGCGACGATATCTCCCGAAGCCAAAATTAATTGGACCGAACCTCGCGATGTCCTGTTGGATGGAGAAGCTCCTCCCTTGAACAGTGCCGGAGGTTTTGCCACCCCTTATAGCCAAAACCAATCCCAAGTGCTGCTGGCCGCAATGGGGGATGGGCAAGTAGTCTCTTATACTGCCGAAAAATTGAACGAAGGCCGTCTTGAATCTCTTCTAACCAGCGACGGCCAGGAGCCTCTTGTAAGTGACGAACAACCAACCTCCCGTCCGAAAGTGATTTTGGAACTTAAGTCAAACGGAGCAGAGTCGTCGGCGAAATTCAAGGTGGAATAATCACCGTTCTTCGGCCAGTTCCCGTGCCAGAACTTCAAAATACTGGTCGATTGCTGCCCGGTATTGTTCGGGGGTTAACTTACCCTGGTTCTGTTTCATTCCTTCTTCCAAAGTTGAGATAAGCTTGTTCCAGTCTTCCTTGCGAGCACCTGGCTTGTTCATTTGCACTTGAGCTTTTTTCAACAGATCGTCTTGCAGTCGGTTCAATTGCTGTTGTTGCAACTGGGCGCTCACAACTCCCGACATTCCCCCTCCCCCGCCGGGGCCAGGTTGGATCCAGTCGGAGACGATCTGGAGGTTGGACTGCCGCCTCAAAATCGCCAGCAATGTTCTTTCCTGCAAGGCCCCTTCCCGCTCTAACATGGCCAGCAGATCTTCCAATGTCAAATTGAATTGCAGGTCATCCGGATTCAGTTCCGGTACCGGAGCTTTTTCGATTTCCTCCATCATTCGTTTGAGCATTTGGTCAAATAACTTTTCAGCCGAATCCAGTTCCTCGTGAGCTTTTCGCTGATGTTCAAGGGCTTTTTCCAGATTGTCCCGATGCAATTCTGCTTCGCTGTTCGTCATGGCGCTGGAAGCATCAATTTGCAGTTTTCGCTTAAGATCGAAAGCGGTCCGTCGGATGTCGATTGGAAACCCGGTCAATTCGGATTCCATCGATTGAAACTTACTGACGAAAACATATAAATCATCCAGCAAATTGAACTGATCAATTTCCGCGGCGGCCAGGTAATCTCCTTCCTCATAAACTTCAGCCAGTTCAATCCAGCTTTCCAGATCACGTTGCAGTTCATTGATCTGGTCGACCCGATGATTCAAATGTTCTTTGAATTCATTGCTGGCTTCAGGATAAACTTCCTTGATCCGTTCTTCGAACTTTTCGTACGACTCGATCAGTTCTTTCGCAACCTCAGACTTATTGGTGGTTTCTTTCTGTAAAAGTGCATTCGCGGCGTTCGTCAACTGAGCGGATCGATCATTGAGTTCCTGGACTTCGGTTTCGAGCCCTTCGATTTCTTTCGGTAACCAGGTGACAAACTTGTCATGAATCGAACCCGAGTATTCCACCAGCTTGTAGACTTCCTGCTGATGTCGTTCCAGTAAAGGAGTGGGGAAAGGACGAGATTTCGGTTCGTCGCTCGAAGACGTTTCCTTCTCGGCTTTAATCTGTGCCTGGTACTTCTGCCAATATTCCCCTTCCTGGGTGATGCGTTGTTGTAAGACGTTCATTTCAGACAGCTTTTCCCGAAGGATAGTTGTCTTGCTTTCGACCGAATCCATAAACCGTTTGAGCAGTCGCGGATCTTCCGCCAATATTTTCGCCAGTTCAGCATACAGCTCCTGACGTTTTTTCAAAATCTCTTCGAGCTTCTTCAGGTACTCCTCACTGACGTCTTCATATTCAACCGGTTTACCTTCGGTCACGTTGTTGATTGGTTTCGGGTTGCCCAACATCTGGAACGAGTCTTCCAGGTAAACCTGGTATAGCTTGTCAATCCGGTGGAGTTTATCCGCAATTTCTTCATCCCGTTTGATGTTCTCGTATTTCCGCGTCAGTTGATCGAGCAGGATCAGTGCACGCTGAATGTGAAAAATCGTTTTTTCGGTGACCGGCTGTCGTTCTACTTTCGATTCCAGTTTAAGTAAATCTGCCCATAAATCGGCGGCCGGGTTTATGTGTAGTTCCTGAATGGAATCGAGTTGAAGTCCGATGAAAGCGTAAGGTGTCCCCGTACTTTTTTGTTTCAGCTCCTGAACGGCGCTCAACGATTGTTTCAATTGCGCCGCGGTCGATTTATACGATTGTGGAATCGAGGCGACGGATTCAGACTCGGACTGCAAAAAGTCGTGATAAAGTCGGGAGTTCTTTTCGGCATTGGTGAGAAGTTCTTTTAGTTTTTTGAGAACCGGATCGATTGCCATCTGATATTTTTTGCGCCGTTGACCTTCAAACCGACTGGCAAATTCGTCGATCACGATGCGTTGTTGTGACGAAGTGGAATTTTGTCCTTCGATGTCCAGCATCCGTTTGCCCATTTCATTGGGAGGGGGAGTTGCTCCCGGTTCGGCATCCTCTGGAGACTTCCGGTTGGCCGCATTCTGGCCTTCTTTCTCATCTGGAGTGAATGGTAACGGTTCAAATTCACCCTGATCGTTCGTTGTTGGAGAGAAAGGGGGCGAGCTGGATTCTTGGTTCGAGGGTGGAACATCCAGTTTTCCCTCTGAGGTCGGGTTACCAGGCTGCCCTGAATTTGGACTGGAATTCGAAGACGAATTCTCATTCGGCTTTTGTTCGGGATTATCCTGTTGGTCGCCGATGCGAATTTTACGCAGATCCTGTTCCGATTCTTCGCCTTCAGAATTTGAACCGGAGTTCGAACCCGAATTACTACTTTGCGAATTCTGGCTACTCGAACTGTTCTGATTGGAATTGGAAGAACTGGAATATGAATTCGTTGAATCGTTTTGTGAGGAGTTCTGATTTGAAGGATTCGAATTCTGCTCGGAATTGTTTTGTGCAGAGGGATTTTGCTCCGAGTTGTTCGGTTGACTATTGTTTTGCGGATTGCTGTTTTGTTGGGCACTATTTTGTTGAGTCGAGTTGCTTTGTGAGCTGGCTTGCGATTGCGAATTCTGTTGTTGAGAACTGCTTTCCTGGTTTGGATTCTGTTGTTGTGAAGAGTTGCTTTGCTCCGAACTATTTTGATTCTGATTCCCGGAAGTTTGATTCTTTGGGTTTTGAGAATTCGGACTGTTTTGGTTCTCGTTTTTCGAGGACTGATTCGAGGGGCTACTGTTGGGGTCCTGTGGGTTCCATTCCGAGTTTGATTCAGGATTAGAAACATTCTCTTTGGAGTCATACACGCGAACTGCATAGGAGAGGACATCGTCGTTTTGCAGATTTAACTCATTCAAATCCAGCTTAGTCGATGCGTTGAGATAGGTTTTGTCCTGTTGCTCATCCAATGGGATATCGACCGTTTTGAATTCGACCGGTTTTCCATAAGGGTCCTCCGGGTTTTCCTTGTAGAGCACCAGTTCTGCCTTTGTGATGGCGAAGTCGTCTCGTGCCATAAATTCGATGTCAATTTCATCATCTCCCGGGACGGCGATTTCATCGTCTGGAGTGATAATGCTGACAGCGGGGGCCCGATCTTCGTAAACGGTCACGCGGCACAGAGGAGGTTTTCGATTTGAAAGGCCGTATTCATTGGTGAGATGCGGAGAAAAGGAAAATGATTTTTCCAACTCGACCTCGAACTGAAATGTTCGTTCGTTGACCGCATTCAGGACTAATTCTTCCTCTTCTCCCATTTTCAGGGTCAAGGTATCGAGTGGCTGTGAAATTCGAAATTCCACTGTGAGCTGGCTTCCCTTAACTGCCCGTACGCGCGGTGGTAATTCATTCAAGTTTTCGGCAGGCAATTTTGTGTAAGCTGGGGGCGTGAGTTTGAATTTGATGTGTTCGAAAGCAGGTCGTTCGGCGATATCGATTTTGTGAACCTCGGTTTGACCATCGCCCGCTCGCCAGCGATAGGTAAAAGGTTCCTCAACGGATTTGATTTGATGCAGAAATCGGGGGCTTTCGACCCCTTCCGAGACCAGGCTGAGTGAAAGCTGTTCTTCCTTTCCCTCTCGGTTGATAAATAAAGTCCCTTCTTCCACCTCTCCAGAAGTTAGCAGAGCCGTGAGAGTCAGGCTTTCTTCAATAGGGACAATCGTGTTTTTGTTTACCGCCTCCAGTTTGACCAGGCTAATGTCGGAAAGCGGCAGCCAGAAGCGAGCAAACAGGACGAGCATCTGCATTGGAGCAAACAGGAATGGAAGCAGTAGTAGAGCCACGCACCCAAGTGTAATGTTCCGCCATTGAACCAACTCTTGCCGGTCGACAATTTCGTTGGGTTGTACCAGAGACTCGTAAGCGGTTGCTTCCGTCCGAACCTGATCCAACATCGCGGTCGAACCGGTTTCTGTGGATTGGCGACCGGAAAGATTCAGAACTGTGGACCAACGTTCCTCGAGCGCCGGAACGGAGCGGTCGACTTGATAGGCGACATCGTCCAGGGAATCCCGTTTCAAGAAAGGTTGTACCACTTTGAGAACAAGCACAACTGCTGTGAGACCAAGTACTGCTAATGTAAGCGTCAGTCGAATGGTGGTATCGAACAACACGAATGAGCCATCAATCAACATGCTTAATAAAAGCAAAGCCAGAAAACAGGCGGCTGTTTTCAGTAACCCCGTCTGCATGCGGGTGATCAACGTGCGTCGTTCGACATCGCTTAGCTTCTGATGGATTTCAGCAGGCAGACTTGTGGCGGTCAGGTTCGTGGCCATCATTCTGGTCCTTAAGTTGAGAGGCTCTCTCTACAAAATTATGTTCGCTGGAATGTTTTGTGAAAAGTTTCGTCAGGCTAATCCGACCCGTTTTCGAATACCCCATTCGACAATCAGGCAACCGCAAATCAATCCCAGAATATACCAACTTGGCCAGGTTGCCTGTCGCTGGACTTCTTCCGTAACGAGGGGATCAAGATTGGTCAGATGGGGGATCTCGCTCATCGAAGTGGGCGGAATCACAACACCGCCGGTCAGTTCTGCGATTTGCTCTAAAGTCGTTAGATCGCAGCGAGTATCAACAAGTTCCCCGGAAAGGGGCGCCTCAACTCGAATTGGTACAGAAAGCGTGCCTGTAAATCCCTCTGCGTCGAGGAGTTCCTGTGCCCGGTTTCCTTCTACATGGACTTCATAATTCCCGGGAGGCAATGGGGCGAATTCTCCCCGGTACCGCCCAGGCTGTTGAGGATCCGCTCTCAGGATGACCTGCGACGTTGTCTGATTTTCTTGCTGGACGATTGCAGTCAGCTCACCGTCGGTGACTGGCCGGTTTTGAGCATCACTTAAGGTGACCTCGACTTCAACAGTCTCCCCACTCTGATAGTTTTCTTTATCCGTGCGAATTTTTACGAATTGAGAACCGCTGGAAATATCACGTGCGACCACGTTTCGTAGCAACTGTCCCCAGAACCGGTGATGGTATAGATCCCCTTTGCGGGCCCGGAGATGATAAGTGGAAGGAGATGAAATGTAGGTGACCGACCCTTTCCCTACCAGATGCCAACACAGAAACGAGGGCGCCTCAGAAGCCTTGGTCAACATGGAAGAGCCAGCCAGGCTGACCGTCGAGATCAAATTGTGACTGGTCGGTTTCGGTAAGGAGAAGGGAGAGAGATAAAAGATCGGCATCGCCCGGCTCGTCTCGTCCCATAGTTGTTCGTTACTTTTTCCGCTGTTGCCCGTCAGTTGCAGAGCGTTCATGTTTTGCCCGGCGGGGGTCAATCGCAGGGCATACCCCTGATTGTTTTTGACAGGGAAGGGAGATGTTTCCACCGGCAGAATCTCTCCGATAGGCCCGTTGACATACCGCTGTGGCATCGATTCTGTTCCAGCAATCAGGATCAAGTTTCCACCTCGTCGCGTCACGTATTCGTAAAGAGCCTCTTGAGATTGCAGGGAAAATTTCGTCGGTTCAAGGTCGCCCAGGATTACGACCCGATAGCGGGCCCATTCTTCGACTGTCTGGGGAAGATTGTTGGTGAGCGAAGGGAATCCCGTGGCGGTCACTTTGGGGTCAAAAACAAGTTGATCGAAAGTCACTTTTTCATCACGGCCAAACAGATTAACCAGATAGCGATATTCCCATCGCCAGTTCTGATCGGCTAGCAGAATATGCAACTCATCATCAACGACATCCACCGAAAGTGAAATCTGGTTATTGTCTTCGCGAGCCTCGTTTTCCAAGGGATCGACAGAGAGGGTGAATTCATGACGCCCGATGTCCTGTTTCGGGGCCACGAACGAGAGCCGATGATGTGAACGCTCAGAGAGAATATCTACCGTCTGGCTGTCGATGACTTCATCTCCTTTTTTCAGACGAACCAGCAGTAATTCGGCCTCACAATCGATGGTGTCGATCATCACGTCGAAGTTGATTTCGTCTTCCTTCATCACGGCTGCGGGAACTTCTGGATTATGTAGGATCACATCGCGAATTTTGCGGACGTTCCCGATTGGAACCGGATAAATTGGAAGTTGGCCGAGTCCATTGGCAACCCGCTCCGGTTGGCGATCGCTGGCGATCGTCTGTTTGCCGTCCGTAAGCATGATCACTGCGGCCAGTGATTGCTGCCCCGCTTCCCGGTTCAATAGATCCAGCATTGCGGAGATATTCGTCGCTTTTGGTGTGGGGGCATCCTGCTCGGTCTGGAGAAGAGAAGAAGTTGTTTCTGGCTCCTGGTTCAGATGATTTTTCCAATCAGCTTCCGCGAGTGCGAGCGGATTCGAGTCGAAAACATATCGTTTGATCTGCACCGTTTTTGAAATGTCCTGAAGCCAGTTCCCTTCGGCGCTCTCCAGGGCTGCGCCAATTTTGTCCAGTCGAGAACGTTTGCCTGAAGTGTTACTGGAGAAAGCCTCTTGCGTAGGAGGAATGATGTCCTGTGCCAGTTGTCGAACAACACGAAGCTCCTTTTCCAGCTCCGGTTGCAGATCAGCAAAGAGGCTGATTTGCGCATAATCGACGACGGCCTCGGAGTTCTGATACTGTTCCTGCATTTCCTCCACATGCGGCAACATCTGGTTTTCCAACAGACGGTCCAGATCTGTCAGATCGGCCCCGTTGGAGAGGTTTTCTGCGGTTTGTATTTGCTGCAGTTGTGTTTGCGCTCGGTTGATAATCGCCGGTAGACGACTGAGTCGTTCCAGGACCTGTTCTGCTGAATCAGCCTGTTGCATCGATTGAATTGTGCGAGAAAATTCAGCTTCCAATGTTTGCAGGTCAAGTTGCAGTCGGTCCAGGAGGGTGACCATATCCATGTCGGTCCCCATTTGCGCGGCCAGTTCCCAGCGATCATCTTGAGTCGGATTGTGGGGGTCGATGGTTTCCATGCTCTGGCTAATATCGGTGACGACGGCGATCGTTTTAGGAGTTTCCTGTCGGATCGTCGTGCGCAACGTGGGGCCGAGCAGCATCCAGAGCAATGCCGCCAGCGCCAGAAATCGGAATCCCCAAAAGAGCCAGACAACTTTTTTTCCGGACCGACGATACTCCGTATATAAGGTCACCGAAAAGAGAGCAATAATCACCATTCCGATCACCAAAATCTGCGTCGGCGAAAATGGCCCCTCAAAGGCGGCTTCCTGAATGACTTGTACTTGATCGGCGGGCATGGGTTTTCTTGTAAAAAATCTTATGGACTACGAAATACACGATAAGGAATCACTCGGGGCCCAGGCTGCCGGCATATCGGCGGCGGGCGATGAACAGGGTTAATATCATTTCAGCAGCGAAACAAATCAGGGCGAGCATCAACAGTTGAGTCCAGAAGGGAGTTTGGGGAGGTTCGGCCTGTTCGTATCGGGTGAGGTCGGTGGTGGATTGTTCGCCGAATTGAAGTCCTCCTAACTCGGCAAGATGTTGACGTGCTGGTTCATTCAGCGGAGTCAGATTGGATTCCTCCCGGTTTCGGGCCACATAAAAAGGGGCTAATAACTCGGGTTGCCCATCCTCTTTGATTGAGTTGAGTTGGTAAGCACCGGGCCAGTTCGTCTCGGCAAAGAAGAGCCGACTTTCCCCTTCCTGGTTCAAAAGCGCTGGGCGCTTCATTTGGTGCAATGGTGTTTCGACTTCCAGTTGATTGAGATTAAGTGCAGCGGTTGTGCTGAAACGGAAGGTTTCTCCCGGTTCCAGATTGAGTTGGGAGGCCGATGGCTGTGCGAGGTAAAGTAGCCATTCCTGTACCATGGCTACATACAAGCGACAAATCGGCAAGTTCGACCAATCGAGATTGAGCGGAATTGATTGCACGATCACTCGACCACGCCCGAGGTAATTTTCGACAACGAGCGGATCACCGGAGGCGGTTTGCAGCCAGATACGATTACCCGGAAAATTGTCCGGCGCTGATTGGCGAATGTATTCCGTCAATCGAACTTCATGAATATCAAGCCGTTCCAGATCGCCAATGATATTCAGCGCGGGGTGAGATCGCTCGGGAGGAATGAGTACGTCATACGGTTGTTCGGTCGGACTTTCACTCCGAAGGCCTGACAAGGGGAGCGGTGCGAGCCCTGCTCCTCCCCGATGAAACGATGCGTTGAAACTGTCAAAATTCGTTCCCGGTCCGGGGATGATCCACAACCCTCCTCCGTTACGCACAAAGCGAGTCAGGTTTTGAATGGCCGATTCGGAGACATTCGGGACTTCGGTTAATAAGAGACAGTCGAAGGTGTCCAGGTTTTCTCCTTCGAGTTCTTCCCAGCTAATGACCTTCGGAACAAAGACTGACTTCCAGTGATTGATCTCGCGGGCGAGTTGTGATTGCCCCAGGGCTGAAAGAACGAGTCGGACATCCCCTTTAGGTGGATGCAGGTTCTCGACACGACTGACGATGAGCAGGGGAATCCGTTCGACGACGGAAAGCAATCGTTCACTCCGATTGTCGAGACGCAATTCATCATTCAAAGGAGTTTTGCATTCAATACGCACGATTCCCTGTTCGGTGGTGGCGTAATCAAAATCAACTTCCGCGGTTTCACCCGGTTCAATATTTGAGATACTTGAACTACCAATGTCTGTTCCGTTTGCTGACCAGTCTAGTGATATGTTTTGGACAGGCTGGTTTCCCCGGTTCCGCACGACTGCGGTAAAGGTAATGAGTTCATCTAGCGCAACATGCGTCCGCAGGCTGCGGATCTCTTCGATCGAGATATTCGTGTGTGCTACTTCGGTTTGTTTGTTGGGTGTCCACACTTTTATCGAGGTCGGAACTGAAGCTTGTTCCTGTTGTTTGCGGATCTTCTGCCAGAGTGAACTTGAGTCCGCTTCCCAGCCTTCTGCAAAGCCATCGGTAAACAGCTCGATCCGTCGCAAATAAATGTTTTGATCGGGCTTCGATTCTAATGCGAGTAGAAGTGCCGAGCCGAGTTGCGCACTCGCGAGTGTTGGCTCCAGTTGGTTGAGATCCTCATTGATCCGTGCCCGAGAATCGGCCGAAAGTTCCAGTGCGGTTGGGTACATCCACTCAGGACGTTCCCCCGCCAGTAACAGCCGTACTTGCGTGCCGTTTTCCAGTTCTTCTAATTCTTCTCGAACGGCTTCGCGCAACTCGTCAAACAATGACTGTTCTTTCGTTGCCAGATCTGTCGAGAGTGAAACATCGATTACTAACACAACTTCTTCCTGCACGGAACCGAAGCCGAACAGACTGCCGGAGATCATGGGTTGAGCCATGGCAAGAATGATCCCGGCGATGGCCAACGTTCGCAGAATCATCAGTAATAGCTCGTCGATCCGTTTCATCTTCCGCTGGTGGATGATTTCCGGTGCCAGAAACTGCATCGCTCCCCAAGGGACGATTTCCCGTTGACGTCGGCGCAGCAGGTGTAGAATCACCGGCACGGCAACAAGGGGTAATGCCCAGAGAAAAAGGGAACCGAGAAAACTCACACGTGACTCCTAAGCTTTGATACCGGCATTACGACGAGAGAGATATTGTGAAAGGACCGTGCCCAATTCGTCACCCGTATTCAGTTGAAAATACTCACAACCCAGTTCGACACATCGCTGCTGAAGTTGTTCCTGGAATTCATTAAGCCGTTTCAGATATCCTTTGCGAACGGCCTGTGGGTCGACATCAAGAATCAAATTCTCTTCTTCCAGACATTCAAACTTGGACATCTTGTCGAAGCGAAACGAGAGTTCCTCCGGGGCAACCGTTTGAAAAATCAGAATTTCGTGTCCTCGTAACCGCAAATGATGGAGCGCCTGCATGAGAGGTTCGAGTTCTTCAAAACAATCGGAGAATAGTAGGATCATGCCTTTCCGTTTCATCCGTTTACCCAATTCATGGAGCGCTCCGGAAAGGGAAGTCATTCCGCTGGTTTGTTCGTTTAACAGGGTGTGTAGCAACGATCGCAGATGAGTTGCACTCGAACGGGGAGGAATATATTTGCGGATGGACTGATCAATCAGCGATAATCCGACGGAGTCTCGTTGTCGCAGCACGAGCCGGGAAAGACAGGCGGCCGCCAGACGGGCGTAGTCGAATTTGCTGATCGTCGAGCCGCGGTAATTCATCGAGCCGCTCGCGTCGACGACCATCATCGCTTGCAGGTTGGTTTCTTCTTCGAACTGTTTGATGTAATACCGGTCCGATTTTGCGAAGACGTGCCAGTCAATCAACCGGATTTCATCTCCCGCGGTATAAGGTCGGTGCTGCGCGAACTCGAAGCAGCCTCCTTTGTGAGTCGAACGATGTTTGCCTGTTAGAAATCCATCTACCACCCTCTGCGTCAACAACTCCAGATGCCCAATCTGCCGCAGCACCTCCGGATCGAGCAACCCGTGGTCTTTCTGCCGGGGCGGTTGCTTCGTTTGAGCGGTGGATCGATTAATCCACGTCGCTTTTTTGAGGATGGAGAATTTCATGGAAGTCGATTCAGTGAGGTTGTTAAGAGAGAATTCTTTATCGTCAGGAAGAAGGCTGTTTTATTTGAAACACCAAGGACTGGTGAATTGCTTTAATGAGTTTTCATCACACCAACTGCAAATGGCAATTTGGCTTTTTCCTTCTTAAATATTAAAAATTAAATCCATAAATCAGTTTGATTTTATGAATGCTTCGGGGAGTTAACATCAAAGGCTCAATCCTTGGTGCCTTCGTGTCTTGGTGTTAAACATGAAACGACAAATGTCTGTCACCCGGAATTCTTCATTCATCAAACACGCTGTGCGGCACGCCTCCCGTTTGCAACAGTACGGCCTTTTTGTTTGAGGTTGGCGATGATCGCCTCAATGATTTGGTCAGTGCTGATGCCTGCTGCTTCGGCATTGAATGTGGGGATAATGCGGTGCCGTAAAACGGGGAGCGCGACGGCTTCCAGGTCGGCGGTTGTCGCATGATATCGTTTATGCAAAATCGCGCGTGCTTTCGCGGCCATTAACAGGTAGATACTTGCACGAGGTCCCGCTCCCCATTGCACCATTTCGGCCATGCCGTCTGGAAGTTGGCCTTCCTCGGGACGTGTCATGCGTGCCAGTTGGACGGCGAATTCATACACATGGTCTGCCACTGGCACCCTACGCACGACTTTCTGCATTTGCAGGATGTCGTCTCCTGTGATGACGGGTTTCAGATCGAACAGGTAATCCGTGGTGGCCCGGCGACAGATTTCGATTTCACTCTGAAAATCGGGATAGCCCAAATGCAGCTTGAACATAAACCGGTCAAGTTGCGCTTCGGGAAGAGCATAGGTTCCTTCCTGTTCAATCGGGTTCTGAGTCGCGAGGACAAAAAAAGGATCGGGCAGTGGATACGTTTCGTCTCCGACGGTCAGTTGCCGTTCCTGCATTGCTTCGAGCAAGGCGCTTTGTGTTTTCGGAGGAGTCCGGTTGATTTCATCGGCGAGGATGATGTTGCCGAAGAGTGGCCCTTTGACAAATCGGAATGCTCGTTTGCCCGTTGTGCGATCTTCTTCAAGCACGTCCGTTCCGGTGATGTCCGCCGGCATCAAGTCAGGGGTAAACTGAATCCGTTTGAAATCCAGGTGGAGCAATTGCGACAGTGTGGAGATCAATAGTGTCTTGGCCAGTCCCGGCATCCCCTGAAGAATGCAGTGACTGCGGCAGAGGACGGCGATCAGCATTTGCTCCATGACGTCGTCCAAGCCGACGATGACTCCCTGCATTTGTTGAATCAATTGTTGGTATTGGTCATGCAGCTTAGTAACGGCAGCCAGTTCTTCAGGAGAAACTTCAGGTTCAGAACTCATAGGTGACTCATCAAATTTGAGGTTAATGTTTGTAAAGAGAAAAGCTATCGCTGGTAGATCGGAAGCATCTGGTAGGGAGGAGTCAGCGATAAAACCATGAGTGATGTTGTATAAACATCGCCCATATTCGATTCATGCCGGGCCTCCCGGTCCCAGGCACCGGTAGACCGTTGGTGTGAGGTGATGACTTCCAGGTATTCCGGAAAAAAATTGTCCCAGTAATCACCTCCCAGGAGAAACATTGCCTGACTACAGTAATAAGCGCTGTAGTGGTAACGGTCATCTGGATGCTGGCGACGGTTATAACTGGTAAAGGGGTGTTTCAAGATCCAGGCCCCTGCTTCGCGAGCCATCGGCGTGTTGTGTTCTCCCGCCATCGCGAGCGAGACAATCCCGCCGGCCACGGTGGCCCCGCTGGCGTAATACTCTTCCGTCCAGCTTTTGTTGAGGGTGTAGACGAATCCTCCGATTTCTGGATCGAAGGAGCGTTTAATGTATCCCATTGCATCTTCAACATATTCCTGGGGAACATCGAACCCGGCATTCTTGGCCGAGCGATAGAACATCAGGTTCCAGGCAGAGGCGGTCAGGTCGGAATCGTTTGGTCCATACGGACGATGATATCGCCAGCCTCCTTTGTCCTGCGCGTTTCGTTTGGGAAGTGTTTGCCGCATGCGTGAATAGGCGAGCGCTTTTTCAATCGCCGTTTTGATCCGATCCGACATGGGTCCACTGGTTTGACCGTAAGCTTCCCCGAGCATTAAACTGGATATCGCATGATGATAATTCGGTCGAGAGCCTCCTGTCGAAATGATGCCCGAACTTTGTTGGCTGGCGAGGACAAAGCTGATCGCCTTGTCGAGTTGCTTACCATACGGTCCATGTTGCGGTGTGTAACCCCGGGAGAGAAAAGCCATGATGGCAATCGACGTGATTCCGGGTTGACCGGAACGGGGGGCCATAAACGAACCATCGGCCTGTTGGTTCGCGGCGATGTATTTGAGTCCGCGATCAACCGCGGTATCAATCTTCTGCCATTGTGCAGGAGTCAACCGATCCGACGGATTGTCGCTCCCTTCCGCAGCCGATACAGTGGAGCCACTGGTGAAGATCAAACAGAAGAGAGCCGTGGATAGAAACAGGCTTGTTACGGATAATCTGAGAAAGGGGGACATCCCCGAGAAACAGGCATTCGGTGGGCTCTGAACGGTCCGCATCCAATTTTGCCTTCTGTAAACAGAATCTTGAGTGAATTTGGTGAGGGGAAATTCAACCACAAGTGTACGGACAGACTGTCTCGCGGAGTGTCCCTCTATACTGACGAGTTACATTCGTTTTCGGACCGTCGTAATTACCAGAAATCCCGTTTTTTGTACAAAAATTACCAGTCTGGACCCAATTCATGCTGCTGACTTCTTTTTCTGTCTCTGTTCCCTCCTGTGGGAGCCCATTACGTGCCAATTGATCCTTCCTTGCAATGGTTGCTGGCCGGTACGATCGTGGTGTACTTAGTCATCATGTACATCATTGGATTTGTCGCGGAACGGAAAATTCACAACGTAGAAGATTTTCTCGTTGCTGGTCGCCGGTTGCCTCTCTCACTGGCCTGGATGACGTTGCTTGCAACCTGGTTTGGCGCGGGGACGATGCTCACTGCTGCTAATGAAGTCCGCAAAGAGGGCTTGCAGGCCGCCGCACTCGATCCATTGGGCGCTGGATTCTGTCTCTTGCTCGCAGGCTTTTTTGTGGCGGCTCCTCTCTGGCGGATGCAGTTGTTAACTGTTCCCGATTTCTTCCGACGAAAATTCGGTCGCAATGCCGAGTTACTGGCATCCTTGATTCTCGTTCCCAGTTACTTCGGTTGGATCGCCGCCCAGTTCATGGCGCTGGCAGAAGTGTTACAGCTTTTCTTCGGAATTCCCGTTGCCTGGGGTTTGCTGCTCGTGGCGATTGTGGGAACGGGTTACACCCTGATGGGAGGCATGTGGTCGGTTACCCTTACCGATGCCGTACAAATCTCTCTCGTGCTGGGCGGGTTGATTGTTCTGCTCGGAGTTGTTTTATGGGAACTTGGAAACGGAAGTATGGGGACAGGCCTGGCACGTCTCGGAAATGAAACGGATCCAGAAATGTTTACGCTTATCCCGCGCGAAAATTGGACACAACTGGTGGGGTGGCTCGGTGTCTTCGCGATTGGAGCGCTCGGCAATTTGCCTGGTCAGGATCTGATGCAGCGTGTCTTCGCAGCGAAATCAGAACGAACGGCCCAACAGGCCTGCTTGCTTGCTGGTGGGTTGTATTTGTTGTTTGGAGCGATCCCGATCATTCTGGCACTGGCGGGCAATTTGCTGTTCCCGAATGAACTGGAGTCCCCCATTTTGCCCATGCTTGCGCATGCGTTTTTACATCCCGCAGTGTCCGTTATCTTTCTCGTCGCCATTCTCTCAGCAGTACTTTCGACGATCGACAGCGCGATTCTTTCCCCGGCCAGTGTCCTCGCTCAGAATGTCTTTCCCTTCCTGGGAAGCACCGATACGCTCCGCAGCAATCGTTTTGCCGTTCTGGGAGTGGCTGTCTGCAGTTTGGGGCTCGCTTATTATGGGAAGAACGCCTATGAACTATTGGAAGAAGCCTACCTGCTGCCGCTGGTGGGGATGTTCGTCCCCTTTATGATTGGAATCTATTCGAAACCAACAACCGGTTCCGCCGCATTGGCGAGTATGCTCACGGGAACTGCCCTGTGGCTCATCCACTTTGTTGCGGACTGGGAATTTTTCCTGGAACCGGTTGAGTCGCTGGCAGCGTTAGAGTTACCACTCTCTCTTTGTGTAACAGCATGTGCACTGGTTGCTTACTTCATAGTGGCTCCGCCGTGGAAAATTCAATGGGGGCGACCAGCGGAAGAACCATCGCCGGTTATCAAAGAAACTTAAGTCTTAGTCCGTTCTTCCTCTTCGCGTAGCTTTACCTTGTACTTGTGCAGGATGTAAAGAAACGCGAAAAAGTCGTAAAACGTATGAATCAGAATCGGAGGTACAAGGTTCATCTCGGCGTTGTTTGAGAACCAGATGGAGGAATAACCGAGATACAAACTGATGCCAAAGACCAGAATGATGTACGTCGGCGAAATGAAATGACAAAACGCGAAGATGATGCTGGAGATAAGTATCGCGAGATGTACGTCGATATGAACCATCAGAAAGTTCTGCACGATACCACGAAAAATCAGTTCTTCTCCCACACCGACCAATAGGGCCAGCACGAATAATTTTTTTACAGTGGCGTCTGCGACCAGTGGGGCGACTTTATGAACTAGCAGATCCTGGATACGTCGTAACCCTTCAAAGGGGAGCAGTTCCAGGAACAGCATAAAGAGCGCTAGTGGCAAGGTACCGAGTGTGCCGAGGAGTAATGCTGGCTGACTCCACTCGAACAACTTCCACGGAGGCGTTGTGAGAAATCCTCCGATCGCCAGAGCGATTAAAATCATTCCTACCTGAATACGGTAAGCCGTTCCCAGAAAATTTCGATTGGCTTCGGTTAAGTCGGGCAATACTGGATCAGCACTGGTTTCAACCGTAATGTCCCCAGTCTCTATTTCCTCAACCGTTTCCTGCACGGGCTCTGATTCTTGCTCAGACATCGCCTAAATCCATTTCCTGGTCGACCGTTCCAACGAAAGAACTACTTCACACGTTCAAAAACAATAATGTGTTGACGCGGAAGAACATCAATCGTTTCTTTCCATTTCAGTTTGAATTCGGGTTGGGCCATCTCCTTCTTCACCTGCATGACCGACATCTTGTGGACTTCCAGGATCGGAACCTTGGGATCTTCTTTCCGATACTCCACAAAAACCAGCCGTCCACCCGGTTTAAGTGAGTTCGCCAGCTCCAACGTCATCTCATACGGGTAACTGAACTCATGGTAGACATCGACCATAAAGGCGATATCGATACTTCCCGGTTTAAGTTTCGGGGAATCTTCCTCACCCAGAACCGTCACGACATTATCGATGCTCTCTTTCTTCATGCTCTTTTCGAGAGCTTCGAGCATCTGTTCTTGAATATCGACGGCGAAAACTTTTCCTTCCGGTTTCACCAGTGGGGCGACCTTACGAGTGATGACCCCGGAACCGGCCCCAATGTCGGCGACCATCATGCCCGGTTTGAATTGAAGGGCTTCGATTAGGAGGGAAAGTTTCTCTTCTTCTTCCCGTTCATCCCGTTCGAGCCAGTCGATTCCATGCCAGCTCATCACGCGGGCAATTTCCCGCCCCTGGTAGAACTTGCCGATACCGTACCGGTTATGTTCTTCCTTAAAACTGTAATGCTCGCTTTCAGCTTCTTCTTCGGCGGCCCTTAAATAGGAGGGGACGCTAATCAGTCCCACCAACAGAACGAATATCGAGAAAAAAGGAAGCCGGCGCATCGGGAATACTCCCTGTGAACGAGTCTAAAAAAACAGGACGTAGGAGGCACTTCCTATTGTGAGAGTGCCGGGCTCCTGCGTCCAGATATGTTTGACATTATTGTTTAGTCAACTGCCCACTCAGGCTTCGCCGTTTGCTTCCGCCGGATGGTCGAGTTTCTGTATGACTGTCTGCCATTCTTCCGTTTCAAGTTGTTTCGCTTCATCGACGAGCATCACCGGAATGTTCTCCAGGATTTCAAACGCGAGCCGACACGAATCATCTCGACAGACAAGCCGGCTGTCATCTTGAATCAGCTTGGACCGACATTGCGGACAAACGAGGATATCTTTTAACGAATCCAGTTGAAAAGTCATGTGTGTGAATCCGGGGAGTGTTGTTTGGGAACCACGAAATACACGAAAGACACGAAAATATGAGATGGCTTCCGCATGCTTACTGAAGACTCAAACGGAGCGTGTATTTATGGAAAAAGAAATTCTATCAGCCATGCACCCGGATTTGCTTGTCGCTATGTGCCGCTGATATTTTTTTCGTGTGTTTGGTGTATTTCGTGGTTAAAAACTGAAATAGATTTGTGATCTCGAATTTCAGAAACCGCGTAGCTCGCGGATGTCATCGAAATTGCGGAGATCGTAATCGATCCCGACGTAATCGAGCACGCTACAAAGAGCTCGCACGGCGACACCCATTCCGTCGGGGCCGCTGAACCCGCCGAACTGTCCTCCCCCTTTGAGGTGAGGTTCGGTTTCGAGGAAGAAACCGGGGGCTCCCAGTTTTTTCATCTTGCGATCCAGTTTCTCGACATGGTCACGCAAGTCGCGCAGCATCTGTTCGTGGCCGGCGTCCCCTTCGTTTGCCGGCACGAAGTTTTTCAGCCGTTCTTCATCAACGGCTCCATCCCAGGTCAGTTTCGGATCGATTTTGTAATCTTTGATATGCATCCAGCCCATGTATTTCCGCATGGCAACGTATTCATCAAACACGACATCGGGCCGTTTATTCTGCGCGGCGACGTTACCGCCGTCATAAATGCAGACAATGTTCGGATGATTCACTTTCTTGCAAAGTTCAGCAAGCAGCGGGCCAGTTTCGCCGATCAAATTCGGCTCAATTTCGAGACCATAGACGATGCCTTCCGCGGCACAGGCTTCGACGATTTTTCTCAGAAGTTCAACCGCCTGTGGAATATGTTCCCGAGGATCGGTTCCGCGTGGGTGATAGAACGAGAATCCACGAATCAGTTTACAATCCAGTTCCTTGGCCACTTTGATGGTGTCGGCCACTTCCCCTTTCAGGTATTTCTCAATGGGGATGTATTTGTTGTGTGAACCGTCATCAATATCCAGCAACTTCACCTTCCCGATCCGGGCTCCGATACTGGTGACCGACATTCCGAATTCGGCGTGCAGCTTTTTGAGTTCGGTGAGTTCTTTTTTATTCAGCTCGACGACATGTTTGACGTTCCCGTCTCCGAAGACATCGATAAACCGGGGGGAATAATATTTCAGCCCGATCGCCGACAGGGCAACCATCTGTTCCAGGGCAGTCTTACGATTCGCGGCCTCATCGGCAAAGGCACTGATAATCACTTTGGGTTTGTCAGACATGGTGGAGGTATCGATCTGTGATTGTTGTGTAGGATTGGAAATAGAATCAGGTCAGCAAGCTTCTCAGTTTTCCATGCATACTATCTAGAAACCAGGGTGGCACTGCTGGCTTGTCCAGCAGTGCCACCCACTTTGTTCAAGAGTGCCCATTATGCGTGAGTCTCCGGCGCGATGCCAGTGTCACAGGTTGTAACCCGGGTGGAGAACAGGCTTTCTTAACGAAGTTCGTTGGAAATGGAAAAATCTTGCGACTGTTGGTGACTCGGGTTCGTACTTTCGGGCAGGAATGCAGGGCTGGCCCTTGCATTGGCTCTACATTAGTGTATACACCTAGTCTACACGACTGATAACTTCAACCCAC
The DNA here is from genome assembly GCA_020426395.1 of Planctomycetaceae bacterium. Classification (GTDB taxonomy): domain Bacteria; phylum Planctomycetota; class Planctomycetia; order Planctomycetales; family Planctomycetaceae; genus Polystyrenella. Next base: position 2,529 of record JAGQQC010000002.1, on the reverse strand, counting down.
AGGATAGGGAACTCATGAGTCCGCAAGCAGATTGCTCCACCATCAAGGCCGGTATGGTCGGGATGGGGATGATTTTCGATGAAACCTACTGCCCCTTCTTCGAGAGGGCCCATCAAGAAGGCCTCTTTGATCGTCGGTTTGGTGAAGTCTCCGTTGAGCTGGCAGCGGTCGCGACCCGGACCGGTTCTCGTGCGGAGAAATACAAGGCCGCTGCCGGAGAGAAAATCGCCGATTTCCACAGTTACGCCGGAGAGGACGCGGTTGGGAAAATGCTGGAAGCCGGACTCGATTTCGCCTGTGTGGCGACTCCCGATGACCGACACTTTTCCGCAGCGAAAGCGATTCTGGAATCGGGAACGCATGTCATCATCGAGAAACCGTCCGTTCTCAAACTGCAGGAACTGGATGAGTTAGTGGCGCTCGCCAAAGAGAAAAACGTGTTGGCGAAGGTGGTCTATCACAAGTTACTCGATCCGGATCATAAAAAGTTGCGGACACTCTATCATGATCAGGTGCTCCAGCATGTGAATAACGGTTACTGCACGCTCCTTGAACCAAAGTCGATTTCAGGTAGCCAGTTCGCCGAGTGGATCAAGGAACGCAACCCGGGTACCTATGTCGCTTGCCATTACATCAAGCTGATCGACTTCACTTTCCCCGGAAAACTGAAGACTCTCACCGCGAGCGGCCAACGTGGACTGGTCGGCCCGGAGGATGGGAATACCTGGGACAGTACGCAACTGCGGATGATCTACGAATACGATTCCGGTCGCGAGGCAGCCTTCGATATTCATACCTCCTGGGTCACCCCCGATAACTTCCCCGGGTACGTGGAACAGGAAGTCCAATTCCGGTTTGATAACGGTCTGTGGAATGGCCATTCCCGGAAGCGGGGTGTCGAGTGCACTGTTGAAGACAAAACCCCTATTACGATGAAAAACTCAATCAACAATCATTACAACGGTTCATTCCTCGAACCCTGGGGCGAACGTTCCCAGCGTGGGTACGGAATCGAAGTGATCGAACGTTTTGCTCGCGAAGTCGCTTATGTCGAACTGGGGGGGAGCGCTGCGGATCGCGCCCAACGTTTGGAAGAAATGCGGGGGCTCCATTACAACGAACTCGCTGCGGATCGACAAACAGTCGCAACGGTTCAGGCCCTCGAAGCGATTCTGGAACGGGCCGCGGCAGGAGAGCCGGACTGTATTGTCCGGGTGAACGATCCCAATGGTGGGCTGGTTCTCTATCGACCGGGAGTGGCCGAGCCTGAAGTCCTCTACGAGGGAACGGTATAATCCGGTTGCTGAAAAGTTTTTCAATTACGAGCCGAACCGAGAGGGAATGCTGGCGTCATTCAGAGGATTTGGCTATTCTGTATACACTTTTAGGGGCTGACCCGCCCTGCTTCTTCTCCGCGTTTTCGCGGTCAGGTATCTCAAGACAGGTAGAAACTATGGCGACTCCGATCCAATACACCGGTGAAGACCAATCCAACAAAGTCCGAGCGACGATCACCAATCAGGAACCAATTGCCCTGCGAACCTACACTCCGTCGCAAGCGGTCTTCGCGAAATCAGCCGGTTGCTTTCACTGGACTCCCGAAGGACGTCGCCTGTACGACTACTCCGCCGGGGTCCTCGTCGCCAACCTGGGCCATAACCCCCGGAGCTGGATGAAACGGTTCGCCGGTTACATGGGCTGGAAACCGGAACATCTGACCGGTGAGGGAACGGGTGATTATTTCGAGGCAGTTACCTTAACCGCTTATAACGCAATCACCGAAATCGAAGCGGCCGCCGTCGAACGTCTGATCAACCATCTCGGCAAAACAACCGGGGGTGAGAAACTCGACACGATCATGTGGGCCGCTTCCGGATCTGAAGCGGTGCAGAAAGCACTCTGGGCCTGTCTGCATCGGGACAAAAATCGCGACCTGATCATCGCCACCCGTTACGGATTCCACGGCAAAAAAGGATTGGCCGGAGCCGTCACCGGTTCCGAAAAAGATGCCGACCGCGACCCCCGCGTGAAGTTCATCAGTTTTCCCCGCGAAGAATGTGATGACGTTTCCAAATATGGTCAGCCGATTGACCTGTCCAAATACAAAGCGGAACTCGATGCCCTGTATGAAGAATACGGTTCCCGGCTCAACTGTCTGATCACTGAACCCTATCTCGGTGGCGGAGGAAGTTATCATCCTCCTGCAGAATACCTGCAGATGCTCGTCGAATGGTGTAATGAAAAAGATGTGATGTTCATCCTTGATGAAGTGCAGGCGAACTTCGGCCGGACCGGGAAAATCTTCGCGTTCGAAAAATACGGCATCACTCCCGACTTCGTTTGCATGGGCAAAGGGCTGGGGAACGGGATTCCCGTGGCCGCGGTCGCCGGTCGGGGAGATATCATGGCGAGCCTCAAATACGGCGAAGCTTCCGACACCTGGTCCGCCTCCCCAATCGCCTGTGCTGCGGTGCTGGCCACGCTCGATGAATTCGAACAAGGGAATGTAATGGCCAACACGCAGGTTAT
>JAGQQC010000029.1 GCA_020426395.1 Planctomycetaceae bacterium | reverse complement strand
GAGACCGGCTCCTGCCTGAATGTAGGCTTTGTTACCCGTCATGACGAGTGTTCGCAGGGCGATGCAGGTATCCATGTTGCCGGTATAATCGATGTACCCGACGGCACCCGCATACGGTCCACGGCGATTCGGTTCGAGTTCGTCAATGATTTCCATCGCCCGCACTTTCGGTGCCCCGGAAACCGTTCCTGCCGGAAGACTGGCGCGAAGCGCATCGAGCGCCGTTTTCCCTTCGACTAATTGCCCGGTGACGTTCGAAGTGATGTGCATCACATGGCTGTACCGTTCGACAACCATGACATCGCTCAATTTGACCGACCCAAACTGCGCAACGCGACCGACGTCATTCCGGGCAAGATCAATCAGCATCACATGCTCGGCTCGTTCTTTCGGATCGGCCAGAAGTTCTTCAGCCAGTTGCTGATCTTCTTCCGCAGTTTTACCGCGAGGTCGAGTTCCCGCCAGCGGGCGGACTGTCGTTAAACCATCTTCGGTGCGGACCATAATTTCCGGGGAGCAACCCACGAGTTGGCAACTGGGTGTCTTTAGCAGAAACATGAACGGACTCGGATTGACCACTCGTAACGAACGATAAATATCGAGTGGTTTCGCTTTCGTTTCCAGTTCCAGTCGCTGGCTTAACACGACTTGAAAGATATCCCCCGCCGTAATGTACTCTTTGCATTTCTCGACGGCGGCTTCGAATTCTTCCTTTTTGAAATTCGATTTCCATTCCAAAGTTGCCTGTCCCTCACGTGCGATATCAACCAGTGACAGTTGTGTGACTGGTTGCTGAAGCTTCTCACACAATTGATCGACTCGTTGACAGGCTCGAGCGTATTCGGCTTTCCAGTCACCAGAATCGGTCCGGGCGTGGGTCACGACGAGGATGGTTTTATTGATCTGATCGAAAACGACCATCTCGTTATAGAACGAGAAGGAATAGTCGGGCAGCTTCCGGTCATCCTCGGGAGCGTTGGGCAAGTTTTCGGTATAGCGGACGACATCATAGCCGGCATAGCCCACAGCCCCTCCACAAAACCGGGGCAATCCCGCCAAATGGCAGGCCTGATAAGGTTCCAATCGATGAGCGAGTTCTTCCAATGGGTCTTCGACTTCGTATCGTTCGATTTCACCCGTTTCGTGATCGGTCACGACAATTTCCTGACGGTACGCTTCCAGCGTCAGGAAGGGAGACGAACCGAGAAAACTGTACCGACCGATTTTCTCTCCCCCCACCACGCTCTCGAACAGAAACGAGTACTCGCTGGAAGGCAGCAACGTATACGCCCCCACCGGAGTGAGTGAATCGGAGACAAGTTGGCGGTAGACGGGAACAAGACGGTTAGTACCGGCCAAAGCCTGGAACTGGTCGAAGGAAGGGAAATGGGTCATGAAAGAAACCTGATTTGCTTGTGACGACTGTTTCGCTGAATTCTAACCCATTCACCTGACCGGGGTAAAACGGTCACACTCACTCTCCGCTTCAATTTCATCGGAAAATAGCCCCTTTCCGTCCAGCTTGACAACCTGAGGCCCCTTCCTACAATGACGACAGCGTCTTGAAGCGAGGGGAAACCTCTTTTCTAGAGTCATTCACCCCCGAAAGGTTCTCATCGATTTCGTTTGCCGGCAGACTAAATCGACGGACTCTACAACCTCATCCCAGCCTCAGGTTCTTCAATCAACATGAAAAAGTGCAGTCGCTGTTCTAAAATTGCCACATTGCACATTACCGAAATCAACGACGGTAAAGTGGACGAGCTGCATCTGTGCGAAGCCTGTGCGAAGATGTACCTCAATCAGCCGCCCGATAATCTGGACGAAGAATTTCCTGCTGTTGAAGCCGAATTCAATGAATTGCTGGAAGAAGAAGATTCGGAGGAAAGCCTCGCAGAGGAAGTCGCCTGTCCCAGTTGTGGAATCACCTACAAAGAATTCCGCAGCAAAGGACGACTGGGCTGCCCACAGGATTATATCGTTTTCAAACCGCAATTGCTCAGTCTGCTGGATAACATCCACAATGCGACACAGCATACGGGGAAATATCCCAAACGGGCTCCGGAAGCGAGTCAGAAACAGTTCGAATTGATCAAGCTTCGAAACGATCTGAACGAGGCTGTCCAATCGGAAGATTACGAGGAAGCCGCACGGTTGCGGGACCAGATCAATGAACTGCAACAGGAAATGTCGGACGAAACCTGAGAGAATCACCCCGACCGCCCTCACGTCCCGTCTTGATGCCTGCTCCTGCCGGGAAAGTCAGTTGTTCAAACTTTCCCCAACGCAGTATAATTATCTACACTGTCATTCATGATTTCCAGTAATGATGTCATGAATGATTACAGACCAGCAGATGACGTGAGCTCCAACTCCCGTCTTACAGAATCGAAATAAATTGCCGGATGGACGGCGGACAATAGACCAGGGAGTCGGAAGTGAAACTGGACGAACTCACGAAAACCAGTGGTGAATGGCTTCGTGGCAGCGGTCCAGAAACCGACATCGTCATTTCCAGCCGTATTCGTCTGGCGCGCAACCTGGCTCGTTTCCCTTTTCCCAACCGAGCCGATTCTGCCACGCGCAAGGAAATCACGGATCTGCTCGGTACCAGCTTGAAAGAACTCGACCGCCCGAACCCGCTCTATGTTTGGGATATTGGTTCTCTCGAAGAAGTCGATCGCCAATTACTCGTGGAACGACAACTGATCAGTCGCGATCTGGCCGAAAAAGAGGGTGCTCGCGCCGTTGCGATCAGTTATGAAGAAAACGTCAGCGTGATGATCAATGAAGAAGATCATCTGCGCATTCAAGTCCTGAACAGCGGGTTTTCCCTGGATGAATGCTGGGAATCAATCAATCAACTCGACGACCAGATCGAAAGCAAGGTGACCTACGCCTTCAGCGAGCAATTTGGTTACCTGACCGCCTGCCCGACGAACGTAGGAACGGGCATCCGGGTCTCCGTTATGTTGCACCTTCCCGCGCTGGTGTTAACCAAAGAGATTCAAAAAGTTTTTCAGGCATTACAGAAAATCAACCTGACCGTCCGCGGCCTTTACGGTGAAGGGAGTCAGGCGATGGGTGACTTCTACCAAATCTCGACCCAAATCACTCTCGGTCTGAGCGAACAGCAGTTGATCAAAAAACTGCAGGAAGTGATCCCCAGTATCCTCGAATGGGAACGCCGGGCTCGTAAGGCGCTGGTCTCAGCCAACCGGGAAGCGTTACACGACCAGATATCCCGCGCGTATGGAATTCTGCAAAGCGCGCAGACCATCAGTTCCGAAGAGACGATGCACCTGCTTTCGAGTGTCCGCATGGGAATCAATCTCGACCTGATTCACGAACTCGAAATTCCAACCGTGAATGAACTCTTCATCCACACCCAACCGGCACACCTGCAAAAACTCCACGGCGAAAAACTGGAATCCGCCGACCGCAACATCGCCAGAGCCGCTTATTTGAGAGAGCGATTGGGCAAGGCAAACGAAGAGGCGGAGTAAAATTCAGGATATACTGACCTGCAAGGTCTTCTCAGAAAACAGGCCGGTATCTGTTCACGACCCTCATTTTGCTGGGATTCTTCTTTGCTTTTGAAAATAAAGCCGAAGCTGCCTGGAAGCACGATCTACAACGACTTTTCCGAACTGAACGTGATGTAATTCTGATTCAGAATTTTTCTGAAAACGAAGGCTTGGTTGATCAAAATGGTGACACTCTTCAGAATCCCGGCATTGAATTCTATTACAAATGTCTCACTGTCATGAGATTGAACTTCTGGACCTGGGATGGCCATTTTGTGATCGTCTCTGAACAGAGAATAAATCCTGATGAGGAGGCTCTCAAAGCAATGTTAACCGAGGAAGCATTTAATTCCCTTTCGGGCCCCTGGCGTTATTGGTTTCCAACGGGGCTGGTTTGTCTAGTCCTGGGTATTATTGGGATGGTGATTTACAAACGAACCCGTCCCACATTTGCAGATGAAGCAAAAACGATCCTTAGTGATCCTCGTTATAAAAATGTGGTGGAACAGATGAAACGGGAACAACTGGAACTCGAAGCCTGGGTGAAGTCGGATGATTGGAAGCAAAGTGAAAACTGGAAATCCAGCAATGGAATGGATTTCGACGATATTCACGAAGAGATACACTCTCGGCAGAATACGATGATCACTAACTCTGTCCAAAATCTCGTCGATGTCGGAATCGATCCTGAATTGGCAGAGAAAAACTTAAGAAAGGTGATCGAGTATCTTTCTCATCAGGAAGAAAAAGAAACTGACTCAATCGAAAACGGCTGACTTGCTGAGCCCACTTTCACATCCGGCTCAGCACATACAAATTCGCGATTGAGATCCCTGATAACATTGAACCGATTATTCCCAGGAAGCCTTGGTCAGTTCCGCAGAGATACAGATTTTCGAGGTGCGTCTGGCCGTTGCGAAGTTTAACGGGAGCACCGTAGACCGCTCCGTTCTCGTGGCCAGTAAACCGCCAGATCGTTTTGGGGGTGAACATGTCGGTATCGACAATTTTTTCCTGGAAGGGAGGGACCTTCTCACTCACCTTCTCCAGAATTTTGGGAAACCATTCCTCTTTGGCGGCTCGGTAAGCTGCTTCGGGCAAGTTCATCCAGTATTGCGGATTCGCAATCACGGTAGCGCGGAGGGTGGGTCCCTCTTTGACTACAGCCGCGTCATTGTACTCAAAGTTGTTGGGCGAACAGATGATGCCACTCTCCAAATCGGCGGGCTCTTCACAGGGAGCATAACGGAATCGGGGAGCATTGTTGTAGAAGATAATCGTTTCGTTGATTCCCAAATCGGCGGGAAGCGTATCCAAAGCGTAAATCGATTCGATAAACGAAAGCGCCCCCGGTTCGGGAACGGTTTCCGTAACCTGATCTTCAGTAGCTTGAGTCAATCGGAACGTTTCCAACGAACCGGCGGAGGAAAGAAGTACATCGCATTCATACTCGGTTCCATCTTCCAACCGTACCCCACACGCTTTGCCGTTCTGTTGCAAAATTTCGGCTACCCCACCCCGTAGTTTCAATTCACCACCAAGCGATTTGAATTTGCGAACAAGGTTCTTGAGGATCAAGCGGATCCCTTCCGGCGGACGAGCAAAGCCTTGTAGAAAAATGCTCTTGAACATGATCACGAACTGGCAGAAATCCATGTCATGCGGTGTGGGGCTGCCGTAAAACATCAGCGGACAAAAGAGCATATCTTCCAGCGTCGTATCCGTGATATAGCGTTGCACGATTTCGCGTGCGGAACGATACGGCTGGCTCAGGTTGGTATCGTCGAATTGTTCGATCTCGAACGTCAGCCGATTGAAGCCATCAATCTGATCCGGAAACTGCTCACTGATTTCCTGCTGGAGTACTTGAAAATCATTAGTAAAGTTCAAACGGTGTTCAGGAAAGACAACCGCAGAACCGGACTGCGGTGTCAGGTTGAAGTCGTCCCATCGCAATCGAAGTTGCTTGAGCAGTTTGGCGAGTGGGCCAGTCCGTGAACCGGGGGCAGCATAATTCGTAATCGCATGCAGGCCGACATCGTAATTGCGTCCCCGCAATCGGTAGAACGAGTTGAGCCCGCCGATCGTAGTGTGCTTTTCCAGAATCAACACATTCTGGTCGTAGTAGGCGAGCCGGATTCCTGCGGCAAGACCAGACAACCCGGCACCGATGATGATCGTATCGTACTTCACGGGAATCATCCGCCTCTGCAATCACCAACGAAGAGCTTCACGTGGGTGGCACTGCTGGCTTGCCCAGCAGTGGGAGAGCAATCGATGTATCCAAGCTCTCAAAACTCAGTGAATACCTGATGTAGCTGGGTAAACAAAACCAATTTGACCACAAGGTCACAGCTATTTCAAAATGGACTGACTAACTTTTCAGTTTCATTGTCAGCTTAAATCAAGTCTGACTGGCACACTGCTGGTCAAGCCAGCAGTGCCACCCGTCTATTCAGTTGTGACCAAACACGACTTATACTGCCGATTCAACGTCTTTGAGCCTGGGCTCCAGATAGGTCACGGTGCTGTCCATCGTAATCAGGTTACCGTAATCTTCTTCCGGAATCTGTACTCGGTACTGCTTGCGGAGTTCCATGACGATGTCGAGAAAATCCATACTGTCCAATTCCATTTGTTCACGAAAGGGAACCGAATCGTCCAGGTTCGTCAGATCTTCATCTGGGGCAATGCGTTCGAGGATGTCAATAATTACCTGACGAATTTGTTCAGAAGTCATTCAGAGTTACTCCAGCAGACTGAGTGGGGTTGCGTCTCGGATTTCGTAGTCGATCCGTCCTGTGAAAAGATCGAGTGGAAATCTGCTATTCTTAAATCACTACAAAACTGAGAACGCTTGGCGTGTTGATACAAATAAGTAATAGGCCAGTTCCGTCATCCTGACAACTGCTGACCGGCGAAAACCGGATGTTCCTGTACGAGTCTCACCGGTTAAGATTAAAATTTTTTAGAAATCACCCTGAAACCCAGTTGTCGATGCTCTTCAACCAGCTAACCCGGGAACAGTAGGCCCCTCAGCGGGATTCAGGATGTCTTCTAAGTGTATTTTTTGACGATGACCGCCGAGTTGATCCCCAGCATTCCGAATGAATTATTGAAGATATAATTCACTTCGGGAAGTTCTTGCGGCTCGTTGGCCACAATTCGGGTCAAAGCACAACGCGGGTCCTGCTCGTCGAGGTTGATTGTAGCGTGTGCGAGGCTGTCTTCAAAGGCTGGCAGATTGCCTAAAAGTTCCAAAGCACCGGCTGCCCCCATCGCGTGCCCGATGAAGCTTTTCGTATTATTGATGACCGTCCGGGAAGATCTGCCGAAAACGTTGTGGAGAGCGACAGATTCCTCGATATCCCCCTGTTCGGTCGCGGTCGCGTGGCTGCTGACAATGTCAATCTGATCAGGCGTCAGTTTTGCCCGCTTGAGGGCCAGTTGCATGCACTCGGTCTGACGTTCGCTGGACGGCAAAACGAAGTCAGAGGCATCGGAATTGATCGCGTAACCGACAATCTCACCATAGATTTTCGCTCCCCGGGCGAGTGCGTCTGGCAATCGCTCCAAAGTGACCAGCCCACCCCCTTCAGCAACGACGATCCCGTTTCGATTTACATCGAAGGGACGACACGCTTTTGCTGGATCTTCGTGAGCTGCCAGAGCCCCCTGACTTTTGAAACTGGCAAAAATGCCGAAGGTATGAATGCTCTCAGAAACGCCCCCCGCGATGGCGAGATCGACTTCTCCCAACCGGAGCATCTGGACCCCTTGGATGAAGCCAGCATTTCCCGCAGCACAGGCCGCTCCGATGCAGAGCGCCGGCCCGGTGATTTTCATGTTCAGGGTCACTTCCCCGGCCGGATTATTGGCAACCGTCCGTGGATTGTGATGATGAGACCAAACGGAAGTGTCGTAGTCGAACTCTTTTATGTTGGCGATTTCGTTCTCAGTTTCGACATTTCCATGCTCGGTGATGCCGATGTAAACTCCCACGCGCTCTTTCGGCATATTTTCCCAATCGAGTTTGGAGTCGGCAACCGCTTCGTTTGCGCAGTAAACCGCAATCGATCCGGCACGGGTTCCCCGACGGACTTCTTTTCGTTTCTGATATCGAAGAACATCGCAATCGCAGACACCGGCCAGAACCGGGGGCATGTATCGCGTCTCATAGGGAACGACTCCGGAAACTCCCGCTAACAAGTTGGCGCGAAATTCAGCCAAGCTGTTGCCGTTGGGAGCAGTGAGCCCAATTCCCGTGATGACAATGCGATTTCTGTCGTCGTGCGGGTCATACATCATGGTTGTGGGGATTACATCCAAGCCCCGCCGATGCGGGGAGAGTTAACGTGTGTCCGTTCCGATTCGCCAAATCGAACGACAATTCAAGTTGACAACGAAAAGATACCCAGACAGCCTCTATTAACAGAAACCGTCTGTTCACGGCTGGCGCGAAAAAAAGTTTCCCGGAGAGTAACGCTTGAAAGCCCCCCTCGCAAGCGGGGTGCCCTGTTCGGGGGCTATTTTCCTGCCTCTGGGATTGGAGCAAAACCGGGAATTGAGCCGAGGTTCTCTTTTCCCTACCAGTTTGCGGAATCCCCCTGATTTAACAAGTCAAATCGGTATTGCATCCAAACCGGGATCCCGGGTATCGTCCTGCCCGATTATTCTCTCAACGCCGGTCAGAGTAGCTGCAATCCGGCGCGCAGTTTGACAGGAATCAACAGGGATGTGGTGTTCCACCTGCAGAAAAACGGTTGAAATTCCACCGGAAGTGGCTGGCGAACAGGCGCAATGCCCTGTTTGCACAGGCACTTTGACGGATTCTCGCCTCCAAAAGCAGCCCTCCTCTGTCTCTTCGAAATCTGGTGAGGGAGAGGCGCTCAAACTGCTGGAACGCTGGTCTGATCAACGGATGTTCTCCCCGGAGGGAGATATCCCACAATTGAAAAAATCCTCCCCACTCGGGAAACCAGCCACGGACGAATTGGAATCAGAGGTTTCTTCAAGACCTGAAAAGCAAATTCCGTCGGAGAAACCGATTTCTATTGCCCGCTCAATTGCGGCAGGCTCTGTTGCTGCAGAAAGTACTCGCGGGGAGCTGAGCACGGCAAAACCAAACCGAACAGAGACATTTGAGACGAAACCTGAATCGAGACCTTCGATATCCGTAGTGAATCCGGTTCGGTCTAATCACCCCGCGGATAAACTGCCGCAACCACTCAAAATTCATTCTCCATTAACTCCATCCCCGACCACCGCTCATTTTGACGTGCAAGCCGCCATACGGGAGCAACTTATGACTCAAGAACGTAGCTGGATTTCCGCCATTGGATATCTTTTCTCCTACGGTGGCATCGCCCTCCTTACCGCCGGAGCCGGGTTAACGTTATGGTCTTTCTACGACCAGTCGCTAAATAACATCCCCCGCGAATGGCTGGTCACTACCGTCGGGCAGATTTTCCTCTTCGCCGGAATCGTGATGCTCGTCTCACTGATCGTCGAGCGAATCGGCAATCGAATCCTCTTCCGCATCAGCCAGATCGACGACCGCATCACCCGCATCGAACGCGTACTGACCTCTGCCTACGAAACCCAAAAGAGCAGCAGTACCCAAAACGCTCAAGAAACCAAACCGCTGGACGTCCGCAAAGCGGGGTAGGTAAACTGGCGGTAGTCGCTCACCGGTCCAGTTTCAGACTATTCCAGACAGTAAACTGCCTCGGTTGATATACTTGACGGTGTTAATTCAACAAAGATACCGCTGGTAATCGCACCGTGAACACACTACGAAAATATTGGTTTATCCTGGTAGGAGTGGTTCTTTTTCCGCTGCTCGGAATCGGATACATCTGGTATCGCGACTATCGCCATGAGCAGACACTCGAAACCATCAAAAAACTCGGTGGGCGCGTCGACTTTCATGACGAGAAATTTCGCAGTTCAATTGGCCTCGAATACAAAGCCATACGTACTATTCGGGTCTCTCATCCCACTTTTGATGGCAGGCTACTTGGAGACCTTCGAAATCTGAATGAGCTGGAAGTCCTGGATCTGGATGACACAGCGGTGGATAACGAACTGGGGCTCTTAATTTCTCGATTAAATAAATTGCGAGTGCTTTCGCTCGAACGGACCAACGTTACCGACGGCTTGCTGCCTTATCTAGCCGATATTGAAAACTTGAAAGTGTTGGATCTGGGCGAAACTCAAATAACAGACGCCGCAATTATCGACATCGCCCGGCTAAAAAAGCTCGCTAACCTGAGCTTGGACGAGACACTGGTTTCGGACGCTGGTATGAAACAACTCTCTCTCTCGGAAGATTTGCATATTCTTAATCTCGAAGGGACTGATATTACCGACGATGGCCTTGCGGAAATCGCGAAACTGAAAAAACTTGTTTATCTTTATCTCACGAATACATCCATTACCGATTCAGCTTTAAGACATCTTGGTCAACTAAAAAAGTTAACCACTCTCGATCTCAGTCATACATCTATCACCGGAAAATCTTTTGGTGACCTGGCGGGCATGAGCCATCTAGTCAATCTCAATTTACGAGGAACCCAAGTCACTCGCAAAAATGCAGCTCAATTGAAACAGCTCCCCGATTTATTGACTCTCGACCTTTCGGAAACGCCACTCATTTCAGGAGATCTGGTTGAATTACTTGAGGAGGGAGCGATTAATTGCCAGGATTTGCGTTTGGACGGCCTGCCTGTTGACGTTGATGTAATTAAACATCTGAAAAATATTTCGAATCTAAAATATCTCTCACTGAATGATATCGAACTAAGCGATGCGGCTTTAGAAGCTTTGACAGAATTACCTGACATCAAAAGTGTTCAGGTAAATACCGAATTGATTGATTCAGTGCCAAATGAACGTCTTAGGGAGATTTTCTCCTCCCCTTACCCCGCGATGAAGGCGAAGTAATAAAAGATCAGGCCGGTGACGGAGGTTAGAGTGATGTCAATTGTTGAGGCCCAGGCGAGGATTTTGTGAGTGGAACTGTGGGGGCCGGGGATTGGGGGGTTCGAATAATTCTTAAGAGCCAGAATAATCGTCGCGGCCCACAGGAACGGGGTTGAGACGGCAAAGATCAGGTGAACCCAGAGTACCTGACGAACAGTTGAGAGCTTTTCTTCATCTAATCGGGGAGCAGTCGAGTCTTTATTGACGATGTTTTCCCAACCGCCATGAACCAGTTGCGTATCGACTTCAAACGCGACAACCGCCACCAGCAAGACAACCCCCAGAATAAGCTGGAGTGCCCGATGGAGCTTATAGTTCTTTTGAAACTTGACCTGATAAATGCTGAATAGTAACGCTGGAACGATCAGCACCAGTGCCGTCACGACAAAATCGAGCATAAACGAGGCATCAAAGCCCAGAAAGCCACTTTTCATTCTGTTCTCATCCGTGAATAAAGTGGAAGACGTGTTGTGAGGTCAAACGAGAAGTGCATCAGAAGAATAAGATACCGTCGAAACAACCCTGCTTCAAATCAATAACGACCTGCTTACTGAAAGTTAGCAAACCGCCAAAAGACTGCCAAGCACAGTGACGCAGAAACTGCTCCAGTTTTCTGAGTCCACATTTCGCACGGTCACCTCAGAGCCAGCTTTCAAAAACAGATTTTGAAAACTGGCTCTAAGAGACTCATACATAATAATACAACATGAAGACGGCCACCATGCAGAGTAGCGTCGACCAGACACGGTCCTCCGTGAACAGCAGCCAGCTCAATTTGCCTTCCGTTTCGCTCAATCGCTGCCCAATACTGCGGAACGTCGAAGGAGCCCGGGCCAGTAAGGTCCAGAAAGCTCCGAGTAACCCCGCAAGCATGGGAGACAGGGCATCCTGCAATAACAGGTAACCCAGAATCGCGTACACACCCAAGGCGATGGCAATCCCCAACACGAGCATTTTCATCTGCGCAGGGCTGACCTTTTGTGTCGTCTGCCAGGTAGGAAGATCTTCGGAAGGGGTTTCTTTCTGCATCAGGCTGACCACGATATACAGAACCGAGGAGCAGAACAGAACGAGAATCACCCGATGGAAAAACTGTAAAGATTCTCCCACGTAGTTCAGCACCCAAGGTCCGGAAGGATGGTCCAGTTCCGGATTGAGCACATCACCCACCCACCATTTCGCCCCGTTATCGATCAGTGCAGAAAACAGAATCCCGGCCAAAATTGTCGCAAACGCCGCCGTGGCCGTTCCTCGTTTCCAGAAAATCCCGAAGAAGAACGCGACTAGAATTCCCGGAACAAGATACCCCTGGTAATCCACAATCGTGAGGAAGAAATTCGCTTCCGAGTTCGGGTTGATCACAAAGATCGCCATCAGAGTCGCAATAAGGACGGCGACGACAATGAACAAGCGACCGACGAGAATCATTTCCTTGTCCGTTGCTTCTGGACGCAGGTATCGTTTGTAGATATCCACCGACACAATCGTCGCTGATGAGTTCATCATCGAGTCGATGGAGGAAAGAATCGCTCCGATCAGACCCGCAGCGATTAACCCGAACAGACCATAGCCGACTGGAACAACCAGGGCCATCAATTTCGTGAACGCAATATCGGGATCGACTTTTTCATCGGGCAATTCCATCTGGAAAAGATAAAACGCGGCAACACCCGTTCCGATTGCAAAGAATGGAATCAGCAATTTCAGAAACCCGGCAGCAACGATCCCTGATCGAGCTTCAATATCACTTCGGGCTCCGAGTGCTCGCTGCACGATGAACTGGTTCGTCCCCCAGTAAAACATATGCATACACATCAAACCGGTGAACACCCCGGTCCAGGGAAGATCGGGGTCATTGGTCGAGCGATACAGATGCATTTTTTCTGCGGGTGCGATCCCTAGATCCGCATTTCCCAAATGATCAAGCCGCATCATTTCGGACCAACCTCCCATTTGATAGAAGGTCAGTGCCGCCAAGGTTAACCCCGCGATGAGGATTAATAACGATTGAATCGCGTCCGTATACACAACCGCTTTCAATCCTCCAAAGATGGTGTAACTGGCCGTGATCAGGGCGAGGGCAATTACGAAACTGTTGTAGTAGGTTTTATCAACTTTCAATTTTGGTTTTGTCTCGGTCGACGTTTCCCGGACAAGTTTTCCAGACTGTTCATCCACAATCAGCTTTGACTTTTCGACTTCGATTTCCTCGGTGAACGTTCCCCGTTCTCCCAACAGCACGCACGCGGAGCGCGAGCCAATATAAAGTGCGGGGACCATCTGCACGAGAATCATGATCACGAGCATGATGATCGCATATGCCAACCGACTCCGATGGTCGTATCGTTTCTCCAGGTATTCGGAAAGCGTGTAGACATTCAGTTTTCGATAAACGGGCAAGAAGAAATAACAGAGCATCATCAGCCCGAGAATCGCACCGAGTTCGAAATGGCTTTGAGCGAAACCGACGGAGAAACCGATCCCCATCATGCCAACCATATGATTGGCACTGACATTCGAACCGAAGATCGACCCGGCGACTCCCCACCAGCGAATATCGCGTCCCGCCAGAAAATAATCTTCCGACGTGTTTTCTTTCCGCCCGGCAACCAGCCCAAGCACCATCACCCCTATGAGGGTGGAGAGAAAAATGAGAACGTCAAACGTTGTGAAGGGCCAGTCCATATTGAGCACCTGAGACGAGCAAGCCGAGAGATGAGAGGGGTATTCTGAACAGAAAGAAGATGTTCACTGTAACAAAGTCCACGCTCGGGCGGGACTGAGTGACGGTTGATTTTCGGAATGTGTGGCCAGACTTCCCGCTCCGGATAATCAGTCTCACCCGCACAATCAAACCCACTCGACCGTAACGACCGGTATGTCTGGCTCAATAGGCCAGTCGATTGTAAAAATTGCCGCTCACCGTCCGGTAAATCTCGCCGGAAGCCCTCGTGGTTACCGATGTTCAGCCTGTGAAGGAAAAGACTTCCTGCCTTGCCGCTCGTTGAATTGGCTGGAGGCTGCTTTTCAGGGACGAACAGATAACAGATCTTGGCTTTCACACTGTCCGTATTCTCTGAACCGCACCGAAGGAAGTATCCCTTGTCTCATTCTCATATGCCCGTCGCCCATCTCGTCAAGCAGGTCGAACTTTATAAAGCGAAACGCGAACAACGCGACAATCGCCCGGCCTGGTTGGTGGAACTGATCGACGAAATGACCGATCTGTTCGAACCGATGACCGAAATCGGTCGGGTCGGATTCGATTGTCAGGTAGACGAAGGCCACTGGACCCTCGCTCTCTTCCTGGGCCAGACAGAATATGTCGGTGGTCAGCACGACGGGCTGGCCCGCGCAACGAACTTTCAGTTCAATCTCCTCCCGCTGCTCAATCTGATCGATGAAGTCCACCACCTGGACTACTTCGCCTGTCCGGATGTCTCGATGCAAACCTCCCTGGAATGCGAATCACACATCACGCTCATCGGGCAACATCAGAATAATCCACTTCGACTGCACATTCTCTCGACCGCTCCCCATATGGCTGGCCCGGGGATTCGCCAATTCTCCAATGGAACGATGGATCTGAAGGACTAAACGCCGTCCCTTCTCCCCTTTGGTTTTCATCATCAGCGAGTTATCATCCACACAGTCTTTCCTTATTCTTCGGAAGGTTGTTGTGTGGAATCTGATTAAACAGGTCGGTCATTGGCTCGACAACTGGCAACGGTCCCGCGAAGCAAATCCGCAGCAGATGCTCTTGCTGCTCAGTTTGCTAGTGGTCATGATCCAGATATCTCCCTACTGGTATGCGACTCGTGACGGAGCAGAATACATCTCCGTCGCGAGGAGTATCGGCACGACGGGAGACTTTCAAAATTACGGCTCTCCCCGCACGAAAGTCCCCCCGGTCTATCCAATGGCGATCTCACCCGCCTGGTGGACGGGAGAGCGTCCCTGGCTCATCGTTTCTGTCATTCAGGCGGGCTTTGGACTCGCTTTCCTGGGTGGAGCGTGGCTCTGGATTCGTCGATTGATTCCTCAACATGCCGTCCTGCTCACCGGAATCATGTTAGTCAACGCCAGTCTCTGGTATTACTACGCGCGAACCTTGAAGGAAGTTTTCTTCCTCGCCTTATTGATGTGGACCTTGTGGGTCCTGCGAAAGTTTTGTGACCTCTTCCTGCCTGATCATGAGAAATCGATTCCCGCCATCTGCCTGTGGGGTCTGCTTTCCACTCTATTATTAACGCTTCTCTGTCTGACTCGATATTCAGCCGTCGTTATTGTTCCCGGGATCGCACTGTTGTTCCTCAAACAAAGCTGGGAACAGCGGACAGGTTGGTGGCGCGCGATCATTCTTCCGACCGCCGTTTGCCTAATCCCCTGTATCGCTTTATTCTGGTACCTGACGTGGGACCATCAAATGGCGGCCATTCATGGGCATGGAACTTATGCAACGGCTTGGCAGGAAGCCGGGCGCACCTTCGTCGAACGTCTCAATGAAAGCTTAATCCGCCGCACGGAAGATTTCGGCAGAGTCCTCTTACCGGGCATGTTCAAGTCATATAGTAATCAACCCACCTGGTTCGACTCGAACATGCTGATCTTTATCCCAACCATCATCGTCATGTTGTATGGCTGGGGGCGCTTGTTTCGAACCACGGACGATTTGTTCGTCTGCTTGTTCCCGTTTTATTTGTTGCTTTATCTTGCCTGGCCGTATCAGCAGGGAAGTCGGTTTGCCGTAACCTTAATCCCGCTCGCTTTTGCCTGTTACTGGACCGGCTGCCAGCGGCTACTCCGTTTTGGTCCTCTCTTTCTGTCACTTCTTTTTATTCTACATCTGGGGGTCTCCTCCAGTTACTGGATGACTGTCGATCGCCCCCGCGCTGCCCAGGAAGATCTGCTCTGGAAGGAAGTGGACGACTTGGCAAAACATATTCCCGCCGAGGCACTTACCCAACGGGATCAGATCGGTGTAAATCGGATCCCGGCCAGCTTACACTCGATGTTACAAGTAGGATTCGATTACCGCTTCTACTCCTTCAAGGACCATCCCCATTTTTATGAGGAAGCCACTTGGATGATTCAACCCGCCAGTTTCCCCCAACCAGAGGAGTTCGAGTTGATTCATTCCACAGGGAATTTTGTGCTCCTGAAACGAACCAAACCGGGTGGTCAATTACCAACCCGGAACCCAACCTCCGAGGGATCCTCTCAGAACTCAGAATAAACTTATGCCCGCACTTACACCTGGTATCATCTCTGTTCTCCAAACTCCGTTCGATGCGAATAGTCGATTCGACGCGGAAAGTATGCGCCGACTTGTAGAAGATGCCATCGCCGCCGGAGTGAACGGATTCCTCGTTCCGGCAGTGGCGAGCGAAGTCGCCTATCTTTCTAAAGAAGAACGGTTCGAGATCGTTCGCCTCGTCGCTTTAGTGACGGCGAACCGGGTTCCGATCATCGTAGGAGCTTCCGCAAATGAGGTAGCTGAGTGCCAACAATACGCGCCGCTGGCCAAAGAGATTGACGCGGCCGCCTGGCTGATTGCGGTTCCTGCCAAACTTTATCCACAACCTGACCAACTCGTTCCGTTTTTCACCGAAGTCGCGAGCGCCACGGAGACGCCACTCATCATTCAGGACCTCGAATGGAGTGGCCCCGGTTTAACACTCGATCAAATCACGGAATTGAAAGAGTCATTGCCAACATTAATCGGCATTAAAATCGAAACCGTGCCCGCCGGTCCCAAATACACGCTAGTCCGAGAACAGTTCGGCGAGGACTTCTTCATTTCCGGTGGGTGGGCCGTGCCGCAATGGATCGAAGCTCTCGACCGCGGTGTGGACGCAATGATCCCCGAATCCGCGATGATCCCCATCTACGCCCCCATCTTGAGAGATTATCAAACCGGCAACCGCGACCAGGCTTTGTCTCAATTTCGGAAAATGCTTCCGATCCTGACTTTCACGAATCAGGAGATCGGACTCTCGATTGCGTTTTTCAAACGCCTCCTTGTGCGCCGCGGAATTTTCCGAGAAGAAACGAGGCGCCAGCCCGGTTTCACCTGGGACGAATACAATAGTCGTATTGCGGAGGAGCTGATTGAACTGTATCTGGAATTGGAAGCGGAAGTTAACTTGTAGCGTTCGGTCTACCTCTAAATATCAGACTGGCATCATGATTTGGGTGCCACGGTTGGACGAGCCCGAACGAATTGCTTAAGGGTGTGAAACAGGTTATTGAAAAACTCCACCCGGAATTAGATATTATCACTTCTCTTGTTTGCTCAGCCACTAACTGAATACGCCAGCATGAATTTGAGCAGGAAGGGTTAAAAAAGCATGGTGATGGGCTGGATAACAAGATCAACAGTGTCAGCAAGAGTAACCCTGATTATCAGCGACGGATTGAATTTGGTATACAATGGTTAAAAGACAATAATTTATTTGATCCAAGTAGATGGTAAAGAAATGGCCAAAAAGAAACCGAGCGAACGCAAAAGACCACAAATAGGCGATGTTATCGAGATTCCGACACCTGAAGGGATTGCCTATGCTTGGTATACTCATAAGAATGAGAAATGGGGAGAGTTCATTCAGATCTTCAAAGGACTTTATCCCGAACCGCAATCTGACCTCTCCAATGTATTATGCCAACCTCTCCCCTATGGAACATTCTACGATCTTACCTGGTCGATCAAGCAGACTGAGGTGCGAATTGTGGAGAATGTCCCGCTCACCGAAGAGCAAGTTAAGCTTCCACTATTCAAGAAAGCGAATTGTGAACTCCGTTCCTGGAAAGCTTTGAGCTGGTCTCTCTGGGATGGGAAGGACTACCAAAATCTGGACTATTTGGCGCCAGAATATTACGATTTACCTTGTCTTGAGATTCCCAGTTATCTAGCCATCGTTGAACATATTGTTCAAGGGTGGACTAATGCCGATTTTGTTAAAAGGAGTGGTATTGGGAAGAAACCTGATACCTAGAGATAAAATCAGTCACTCACCAACTGGAGTAATTATTCGCAGTTCACATTTCGAACCGAAGGAATAATTCTTCAGGGATGACTCAATGGTATTCCTGATTTTGGCAGCACTGGCTCCATAAAAATAAAGTTCCGAGAAATCCTCTCCTTCCCAGGAACCTTGCAGCTCAAAGTCCTCGGTATGTTGAGTCATCAATTCTTCCAAGAGTGTATTGAAATCCTCGGCATGAGGAGAACTCTCATCGAGCCAATCGCTTTTAATACGCAGCGCAACTCCTTCTACCGTCCCAATGTGGAACTCCTGTTGTGGCTCATTTTCTTCGTTCATGACGACAAGTTTTGATCCTTTGGGAGCTCCCAGCTCGGTGAGTACTGCGATGACAAATGGGACTCCATTCTGTAGGTCATATAAGGTCAGTTCTATATCACTTGAAGTGACCTCACCTGTATCAGAAATCGCTGTACCACCCCCGTTGAGTTCTCCCAGGCCTGCATCCTGCAGGGCATCATCAAGCGGATCTTCATAACGATCCCCTCGATCCAATGGATTAATTTTATGATTCAGATTGATCAAGACAAACCACTCGTTTTCACCTGCACCGCTCATTTTTTATCCTCTTTTTTTATCACGTCGGAAACTCGAAGTTCCACCATCATTTAACTCACCATTTTCTCGATCATTTTAAGAAGATTCAATCCCTGTAATAATCCAGCGGAAATTGTGACCTGATCGTATGGTAAACTCACACAGCCGATACCTGGCCCCCCTTTTTAATTCAACTACTCCACCTGATAATTCATCAAAGAGGACGCATATGGAATATAAGGTAAGTGGCTCGACTTATGTGTTTGGCTCCATTGGATTCAATGTTTACTTCATATAAGAACGTATGTTCGAAAGCACTGATAAGATTATTAAAAAACAACATCCTGAACAAGGAAATATCGCTTCACCTTACGTTTCTGCGTTTGCTTTCCAATCAATTCTCCAAGAACGCAAGGATGAATTTCAGCAGGAAAGAATATAAAACTCAAAAGAATACTTAGCTCGCTGGTATGACTCCGTCAACACAAAGATACCGGCGAAGTATCGCGATGCAATTAAAGAAAATGCTGAAGAACAATTCCGAATATTCGAGGAGCTAGAGCGCGTAACACTTAAGCGTAGCGGTATCCGCAATGCTTGAGGTAGTTTTGGCTTTCGGTGCTGGTGATCTGATCGATCAATTTTCCACAGGCTGACCAGAGACCCTCAACAGTCCGCTCTTCAGTACTTTTAATCAACCATTTGAACTTCGAGAACGCCAGCTCAATCGGATTTAGATCCGGACTATAGGGAGGCAGATACCATAACTCTGCACCTGCATCCTCAATCGACTCACGCACCTCGACCCGTTTGTGACTGCTCAAGTTATCCATCACCACGATGTCTCCTTCTTCAAGCGTCGGAACGAGTTCCTGTTTTATAT
>JAGQQC010000299.1 GCA_020426395.1 Planctomycetaceae bacterium | reverse complement strand
TTGGGGTGCCAGTTTGGACGAATCCAGTTCACGGCGGATTTGATGCCGTCGGATATTACTGGGGCGCCGGTTTTCGACGTCAAAGATTCGACTTTTCGTTTCCGACCGGGACCAGTCTTCACACAATTGTTGCTCGCAGACGAAATCAACCGCTCTCCTGCGAAAACACATGCCGCGTTGTTGGAAATCATGCAGGAATATCGTGTCACCATCGATGGCACGAGTCACACAGTACCGCGGCCCTTTTTGGTGTTAGCCACACAAAATCCGCTGGAGAGCGAGGGGACTTATAACCTTCCGGAAGCGCAGCTTGACCGGTTCATGTTCAAATTGTTGATCGACTATCCTCCCTCCACGGAAGAAGTCAACATTTTGCGAATGTATGCTTCCGGTAAAGATAATCGTCGTCCGGAGCAATTCGATGTCAGCCCGATTTTGACCGCGGATGAAATCATCAAAATTCAAAATGCGCTGACCCGCATTATTGTCGAGGAATCGATTCTGGAATACATCCACAAGATTATCAATTCGACTCGAAACTGGCCGTCGATTGAAGTGGGGGCCAGTCCGCGAGCGGGAGTGAATCTGCTGCTGGCCGCGCGGGCGATGGCCGCTTGTCGGGGACGTGATTTCGTGATTCCCGATGATGTCAAAGCACTCGCGCCCTGGGTACTACGTCATCGTTTACGTTTGAACCCGGATGCGGAAATTGAGGGGACCGAACCGGACCAGGTGATTCAGGATATCCTGGATAACGTGGAGGCTCCTCGGACATGATTCCGCAACCCCGGCTGATCGGCATGCTTCTGATACTGCTGATACCATTCGTGGTCGGGATCTGGATTCCGTTGGTGACGACCATTGGGCAGATCAGTCTAGTGACGTTGCTGGTGCTATTGGTGATCGATCTCTCTCTTTCTCCTGCTTTTCACCGCATCAAGGTGGAACGCCAGGTGAGCGAGGCGATGTCCGTGGGAGTACCGAACCCGGTCCGGTTGAATATTCAGAACCGGAATCCCATCACCGTCAAATTATCGTTGCACGACGAACCGCCGGAGCCTTCGACTTTGGAAGGCTTGCCAGTCACAGTCGTTCTTCGAAGTCAGCGGGAAACATCGGTGACTTATCACGCGACGCCGGCGCGCCGTGGGAAAAATACATTCGGTCGATTATTTCTGCGAATGGAAAGCCGGTTTGGGTTCTGGTTGCTCTTTGAAGAACGTGCGATTCAGCAGCCGGTGGATATCTTTCCCGATATTCAAACCGTTCGCCAAGTCGAACTGCTCGCCCGTCAGAATCGTTTGGCGGAAGCGGGCGTGCGGATGTCCCGCTTTTTGGGACGCGGAAGTGAATTCGAACGGTTGCGCGAATATCGTCGCGGAGATGAATATCGTGGGATCGATTGGAAAGCGACCGCCCGGCGCCGGGAATTGATCAGTCGTGAATATACGGTTGAGAAAAATCAGAACCTGCTCTTTCTCCTGGATTGCGGTCGGGGGATGTGCAACGAGGTTGATAACATTTCACATTTCGACCGGGCACTCAATTCGCTTATTCTGTTAAGTTATGTGGCGCTCCGGCAGGGGGATTCCGTCGGGGTGCTCGCTTTTTCCAACCGGCTCGAGAAATCGGTCCGGTTCATGCGGGGGAAAGCATCGCTCCAGAAGATGGTGCGACAGACTTACGAGTTGCAACCTCGATATGAGTCATCCGATTATGCGTTGATGGCGGAGCAATTGCGGAAGCGGTATCGAAAACGGTCGCTGGTGATTCTACTCACATACGCCATGGACGAAGTCCACCTGGAATCGATCAGTCGGCAATTACGCCAGATACGTTCCCCGCATCTGATTTTGACCGCGTTTCTGATGAATGAACCGTTGCAGGCCCGGTATGAGGTGGTTCCTGAAACCAATATTGAAGCGTTTCAGGTGGCGGCGGCGGGGGAGATGATCGCCACGCAGTCGAAACAGCTTTTGCGGTTACGGCAGTCGGGGTTACTTGTGCTGGAATCGCTGCCGACGCATTTGTCCTCTCGATTGATCAATGAATACCTCGATATCAAAGCTCGCCATTTACTGTGACAATCCATAGGAACAGGTCGACACGTGAACCGTTCTGATTGGCAGACTTGACTTTGCCTGACCTTTTAAGGCAGCATAAGGCTAAATTTATATGTCTAAATCCGCCCTTCCTTCATGGGATCGGGGCGAATCCTCAAGGAGAACTTGATGTTTTTGCGTTCGTGCTTTGTCTGTTGTTTAACGGCAATCCTCTGTCTCACTTTCAGTGCTTCCCCACTCCAGGCGCAACAAAATTATGACGCCCAATGGATTTGGCAAACGGGAGTGAATGCCTGGGAGGAAGCTCCTTCCGGTTCCGTCTGGTTTCGGCAGATGGTCCGTTCCGACGGGCCCTCCACAGGCGCCCTGCGAATGGTCAGTAGCGACTCTTTCCAGCTTTGGGTGAATGGTCAGGAAATTGGTAAAGGAAACGGCCAGGAACTGTATCGGTTTTCTCTAAACGGAATTGTAGGACGAGGCCCCAACGTGATCGCCATTCGTGTTGATCACAAAGATGGCAAAGCCGGATTGTTTGTTGATGGAGAAGTTCGCAACCAGGGAGGGCGTTCCTTTCCGTTTGATTCCAGTGGAGACTGGTTAGCAACTTCCACCAAACCAGCGGAGAACTGGCTGACTGACGAATTCAATTCGGAAGGTTGGGAGAAAGCCCAAGCTTTGGGTGCTCATGCCGATTCTCCTTTTAACGATCTGGAATTGAAAGATTCTTACCTCGACCGTTATGCCTTAGCACCAGGATATAAAATCGAGCGGATTGGTGAACCAGAATTGGTGGGTTCTTTGATCGCGATGACCTGGGGAAACAAAGGCCGCATTATCGCTTCGGTGGAACGGGGACCGATTATCACGATCACCGATGAAGACCACGATGGTATCTATGACAAAGTCGTCAATTACTCCGATCAGATTCAAAACTGCCAGGGGTTATGCACCGTTAATACGGATCTCTACGCTGTGGGGCAGGGACCGGATGGTGTCGGAGTCTATCGTTTGCCGGATGATAACAACGATGGAGTCGGTGACAGTGTCCAGTTCTTAGGAAAAAACAAAAGCGGTATTGGTGAGCACGGTCCGCACGATGTCGTTTTGGGTCCGGATGGTTGGTTGTACCACAACATGGGGAACCACGCCTGGATGGATGTCGAAATGCAACCGAATTCACCATCCAAACACACTTACGAAGGATCATTGCTTCAACCCAGCTTCAAAGATGCGGGTGGCCACGCAACGAACATCACCGAGCCGGGGGGGACGATTTGGCGATTCAATCCGGATGGTTCGAAATGGTGGCGGGAAGTTTCCGGTTTCCGTAACGAATACGATGTCGCCTTCAACAAGTATGGGGACCTCTTCACGTTCGATTCGGACATGGAATGGGACGTGGGAATGCCCTGGTATCGGCCGGTGCGGGTGAATCACTGTGTTCCTGGTGCGGAATTCGGTTGGCGAACCGGGGCAACCAAATGGCCCGAATATTACATCGATTCCCTGCCGACCACCGTCGATATTGGTCGGGGTTCTCCTACAGGGGTCGTCTTCTACGAGCATAATGAATTCGCTGCTCCCGAGCAGGATTCTTTTATGATTTGTGACTGGTCGATGGGCCGGATTATTTCGGTTCCACTGAGAAAATCAGGGGCGACCTACAGCAGTGGTTACAAAACGATTGTTTCCGGTAATCCCCTTAACGTCTCTGATATTGAAATCGACCGTGATGGTTCGATGGTCTTTTGCGTAGGGGGTCGGCGTACGGAAGGGGGGCTCTATCGAGTTACTCATAATGACGCGAAACATGAATCCGTTTCCGCCAGTACAATCGAAGAATTGATTGCTTTACCGCAGATCTCTTCCGCCTGGGCTCGTGAAGATGCCGCCGCGGTGAAAGCTTCTGTAAGCGAAGACGAGTGGAATAAATCATTGGTCATGTGGGCTCAGAACGGTTCTCCCGAAGAACAAATTCGGGCGTTGACGCTGCTCTCTCAGTTCGGTCCTAAACCGGAACTTGATTTATTGATCGAACTTGCTCGTTCCGAAAACGTGATGGTTCGTAGTTTCGTTACCTTGTTACTAGGCGATCATCCGGACAAGAAAACGTATCTGATTCTCGAAAGTCTCTTACGGGATAGCGATCCGATGGTCGCCCGTCGGGCCTGTGAATGTTATGTGCGATTAAATCAAGTTCCTCCCAAGGAACCGATTATCAAATTGTTGGCGAGTGAAGATCGACATGTTCGTTTCGCTGCCCGCCGAACGTTGGAGATGATTCCCGCTGAAAGCTGGACGGAAGATGTCCTGACCTCGGCAAACCCGAGTGTTCAGACCTACGGGTTGTTGGCTCTCTCTCATTTGAAGGCCGTTGAACCGAATAAAGTTATTGAACAGGTTGTCGATCTGCAAAGCATGGGCCGAGGCGGAATGAGCGACCGTACGCTGTTGGAAACCTTGCGTCTCGCGGCACTCGCTTTGATTGATGGAGCGGAAGGAAAACCCGTTGAACAACTGGGACAGAATTTGTTGGAATTCTTCCCGACCGATTCGGTGGATGTGAATGTCGAACTGGCTCGGTTGCTCTCTCATCTGGATGTGGCAGAAGCGACGCCGGAATTGATTGCTTACCTGAGTTCGGTTTCAGATCAGAAATTGCAGATCCGGTTAGCGACCTTCCTCAGTTACAAACGGAACGGTTGGACACTTGGATTGCAACGGAACTATCTTGACTGGTACGAAGGAACGCGCAGTTGGGAAGGGGGAAACAGCTTTGTTCCCTATCTGGCGAATATCGTCAGCTCTGGCATTGCGAAGTTCTCACCTGAAGATCGTAAAGGATTACTCCTCGAAGGGGTTGCCCGTCCGTTTGCTTCTTCGCTCATTTTGAAAACAAGTAACCCGGATCAAATTGCCGACTTTGAATCTGTCGTGACGACGATTCTTTCGGATGCCGAGCAATCGAAAGGTTCCGGTGCTAATGAACTGGTGGATGTCCTGATCTCCTCTTTGGGTAAAAGTGAAAAACAGTCGGCTCGGGATACCTTGCGGTCTGTTTATGAGAAAACTCCCGATCGTCGCGAACAATTGGCTCGCGTCATTGCGGAGAAACCTCAACCGGAAGACTGGAATGTCCTGACTCAAACGCTTGCGTTTGGGGATTCGACCACATTGCAGCTTTGCCTGAATGCTTTGCGAAAACTGGATCAGAAACCTGAAGAAGCAGAGCCCATGCGACAGGCCATTATCGCTGGCCAGAAACTGGGTGATCAGGGTGGTCAGGTGGCTGTCGAATTATTGCAGCACTGGACTGGCAAGCCGCACGAGAAAGGAAAGGATATCGCTGCCGCCCTGAATTTCTACCGGACGGTGTACGCGGAACAGTTCCCGAAAGCCCCGCCAGCAGAAATGCAGCAGGTGGACGTTGCCGAGGCGGGTTACAGCCTGCAACAATTGCTCGAGTTTCTGGAGCAGAATCCCAAAGGCCAGAACGGTGATGTTGCGAAAGGAAAAGTCGCTTTCGAAAAAGGCAAGTGCGTCAAATGTCACCGCTTTGGAAATGAAGGAACCAACGTTGGTCCCGATTTAACCTCCGTCCGACGTCGTTTCCAGAAGAAGGAAATCATCGAATCGATTCTGGTTCCGTCGCAGGTTATTTCTGACCAGTACCGGATGGTCACGGTGATTACTGAAGATGGACTCGTCCATAATGGTATGCCGGTTCCCGATAACACCAAACCGGACAGCCTGGTGTTGTTGCTGAACGATGCCACCAAA
>JAGQQC010000298.1 GCA_020426395.1 Planctomycetaceae bacterium | reverse complement strand
CTCCTTTTTGAAATGAGTCTCACTAGTTTAACTACGTTGCCTCGATGGCGCTAGGGTAAAATGTGATGCGCTCTAGAAGATCATTCCGCAAGAAGTGGGTAACCCAGACAATCACGCAGTGTTGTCTGGGTGCCGAAGGCACAAGCGGGCATTTATTAATCTAACGCGCGAAACATTTCATACGATAAGACAACTTCACACCCGCTTGTCGCTGCACGACCCAGACGACTCTTCGAGATCGTCTGGGCTACCCTTCTATCTAAGCCCGGGCCGCGAGCGCAATCGCTCCGTAAACAACCACGTCTTCTCCCAAAGCAGCCGGGACGATTTCATACTGGCTGCGTAGTTGCGGGAAGACGTATTGTTCTGCATACCGGCGGACTGGTTCAAAGAACAGTTCTTCCCCCATTAGAGAGACACCGCCCCCGATCACAACAACTTCTGGAGCGATAAGAGAAACAACCTGGGCAACGGCCCAACCGAGTGCTCGGGTCGCCCGGTCAAGCGCTTCCAGCGCGAGCGGGTTGCCTTCTAAAGCGGCGGCGGCAATCGTTTTTCCGGTGATTTGTGACGGATCGTTCCCTACCCGTAACAGAATCTCCGTGCGGGCTTCACCCAATTCATCCAGGCGACTGTCTGATTCCAGTTGGTTCCGTAACCATGTCTCGATTCCGCGACCACTCGCCATCGATTCCACCGTTTGATGCGAATCCCTGCAATCGAGTCCCGGACGCAGGTGACCGATTTCGGCAATGGCAGGCCGATCCGCGCCCACCAGTGTGCGGTTCAAGACAAGTCCCCCACCAACGCCGGTCCCCGAGGTGATGTAGAACAAATGTTGTTTCTCCCGTCCGGCCCCGAAACAACTTTCGGCATATGCCGCTGAATCACAATCATTTCGCACAACTGCGGGGACACCCAATTCGTTTTGCGTCCATTCGGCCAGTGGAAACTGTTCCCATCCCTCCACCTGGTGACTGATCCGCACAATGCCGTTGACGCCATCAATCGGGCCGCCAAAACCATAACCGACCCGAGTCACATTGTGTTTTTCGACGAGCGTCCTTCCCGCAGATTTGATTTGCGCGAGAATCCCCTGGGCTCCCTTGTTTCCGTCAATATCGAGCCGGACGAAATCGATGAACTCCGCTTCCTCCCCTGCTCCTACGCCCAGTTGCAATTTCGTTCCGCCAATTTCAATTCCGAGATACATGAGTGCTGTCTTTAGAAATTCAAGGGTAATCGTATTAGGAACAACAGATGGACACGAATAGACACAGATACTTTATACTCCAAGGGTAACCCAGACAATCACGCAGTGTTGTCTGGGTGCCGAAGGCACAAGCGGGCATTTATTAGAAGTGATCCTAAAACCCTCTGATGGGTCGATTTGATCCTTGATTTACAGGCTCAAGAACAACCACAACCGGGTTTTAGGATGGGTTCTAATCTAACGCGCGAAACATTTCATATGAGAAGGTAACTCGGCGTCCGCTTGTTGCTGCGCGACCCAGGCGACTCTTCGAGATCGTCTGGGCTACCCTTGATTCTATTTACGGCTCAGTCGATCCGCCTGAAATATTGGCTCAGGAAGACGATGCTCTGCCTGTTTCCAGGAGCGAAACATCCACCGGACCGCTTCGGATAAGGTAATTTGATGACCAACAGAAACATAAAATGGTTTGCTGGATCGGTGGGAAGTGATCGCCATCCCGATGGTTTGATCGTGATAGAGCACCGGGCGTTCCTGGTCCGAGCCCTCGGGTACAGTACCACATAATAACGATTTACTGATCCCGATCGTTGGTTTGTTGATCTCGACCCCAAGACAACTGGCGATACCGGCGCGACGGGGATGTAGAAGTCCGTTCCCATCAACAAAGATCAGATCCGGTTCCTCTCCCTGCTGGAGCAATTCTTCCCACAGGGAGAGTAACAAGGGCAATTCCCGGAACGCAAGATACCGCGGAATGTAAGGAAAGGGAACCGGCTCTCGGCGGATGAGTTCGTTTTCGATTTCCAACGTCTCGGCATTCAGAATGACGCAGGCGGCTTGTCCTATCCCCTTCTCTGGATAAGCCAGATCAACCCCCGCAACTCGATTGATGTTGTTCTTGAGGGCGCACTCCTGAACGGCTTCACTGATTCGATCCTGATAGGCAAGCAGACCGGAAAGTGGGCCGGGGAGACCATTTGGTTCCGGTTGCCAACCCGACCGATCCAGGTCGACTTTTCCGTCAGCAAAGATGACCCCCTCACTTTGTAATCGGACGCTCTTTTCCTGCACATCTCCCGTGACATATTGGCCCAGTTCCCCGGTCTTCCGGACCAGACGATGGCAGGGGCAATCGGAAGTGTGCTCGTGACGGCGACCATATTCGGCAACATACCGTGCAGCGGAAACATCTCCCATCAGACGAGCAACATCTCCATAAGTCATAACCTTTCCGGAGGGAATGCGCCTTAGGAATTGATTCAACCAGGCGGGTAGATCGGGGATCTCGACCATGAGATATTCATCCGCATGGGGAAGGACTTACAGATTCGGAGTTCCATTGGCGGCGGGACGCTTGGGAGGGGTGAACTTTATCTTCTCGACGTATCGCACGGGAAGATTCGTTTGCGGGTCGATTGCTCCAGTACAGGCTGAGACCGCGCGGATCGTGTAGGCATAATCGAGATTATAGTCCGCGTCGATTTCGATTTCCGTTTCGGACGCCGCTCCTCCACTCGCCTGATCGGCCCCCACTGTTTGCAGGATAACCTGGTTCAACCTTTTGAACGCATCGGGACCTCCCCCCAAATTACGTTCTCCGAACTGAATTCCCCTGAGTGAACCATCTTCGTTCGCCAGCAGACGGACCTTAATCGCGGGCAGGGCAATATCGGAACTGGCCTGGGGTGGTTTATTAACTGGCATGTTGATTTGGAACTCCCCTTCCGGCTCAACGATTTTCAACGTTAACAGGAAGAAGATCAGCAGTTGAAATACAATATCGATCATTGGGGCCATTTGGGGCCCCTGCTTCAATGCCTGCTGTTGAGAAGTTCGGATACGCATTAGTTCGCGTTTTCAATCAAAATCAATAAACAAAAAAAGACTCAACACAATCCATAACCGGATTAGGGTTCCTGATCTCCCTGCATCGCCTTCAAGGTGAATTTCAGAAAACCGGCGTCCTGCGCCATGCGGATCACCTCCTGGATCTGGCCCGTGTCGACTTCACCATCGGCACGGATTTCGACAGTTGTTTCTCCGATCTTCTGATCAAGCCGCTGCAAAACACGCGCTTCGCGCTGAATCACCGGACCGAATTCCAGTAAGGGGGTCTGTTCTCCCAAATAGAAAACGAGCGGTTGCGAAGTAATGTTGCCTTCTTTATCGCGGATGTAACCAATATTCAGGACCACGTTATCCTCGGCCACATCCTCACGAGGACGGGCGAGTTGGTCGCGAGGAAGTTTGACCCGCTCATCAACCTGACTCTGTTCAAAATTATTGATCACCATAAAAAAGGCAATCAATTGAAAGACGATGTCGATCATGGGAGTCATGTCAACTTCGCGAACAGAAAGTTTGGTCAGTTTGATCCGCATAAGGCTACCCTGAAAAGGTCTCCGGAAACGGGTGTTGATTCGAAATTATTTTGAAATCAGGTTTTGGGTGTGGTCGGTGCGGCTGATTTTCCCATACCGGAAAAACGACTCATGAAACCTTCACTAATCATGCCGACTTCGAGCACGTATCGCTGCACGTTGTTATGAATCAGGCTGTAGGCGATCATGGCGGGAATGGCCACGGCCAGCCCTTCCAACGTGGTGAACAGGGCAGTCGCAATGCCATCCGCGATTTCATAAGGCTTGGGCTGGGTGGTCAAACTGGCAATGACCCGGAACGAGTTGATCATCCCGTAAACGGTTCCCATCAGCCCAATCATCGGGGCAACCTGACCGATGAGCGCAAGATAACTCAATTTGTGTTCCAGCCCCATCGCTTCATCTTCACCCGCCTCCTGCATCGCCGCGACCGATTCGCTGTAACCTTTGTTAATCCGGCTTAACCCAGCGGCCAGTACCCGGGCGAGAAAGGATTCATCTTCACGGGCGAGCGCATATGCGTCCTGATATTTTTTGCCGTTGAGTAATTCTTCGAACTCTTCGATAAAATCGGGAGGCATTAATATCGCTCGCCGAACCTGTAAGGCGTTCATCGTGATCACTGCCACCATCACAAAGGAAAGCAACAGCAGTACGAGACCAAACAGGCCAGACGAACGCACCATCCAACTGAGATAACTTTCCTGAGGTGGTGCTGTGGTCCCCGAAGTGGCCTCGGGTTGTGTCGCAGGGGTGACTGGAGACGCGGTTACATTTTCACCGGCTGGGGGAGCCGTCTCCTCCTGACCGAACACAGAAAAAGGGGTTAGCAAAAGAGTCATGCAGAGCATTGCCCAACACGCCCCAAACCGGAAACGTAAGGAAGATTTCTTCTCAGATGGAATCATGAATCTCTCCAGAGGAGTTGGTTTCTCAGTTCTCTTCCCAGTTTCTCATTTGAATAGATGAGCGAACGGGGTTTATTTGAAAGATGGAATTGTTATTCGTTGTAACCAATTAATGGGTGAGATGCGAGTCGGTTATGAGAGTCAGTTTTTATCTAATCCAACAGCCCAGCGGCTGTCGGGATAATCGCTACTTAATTTACTACTCACCGTCGCAGCCCGATCAGGGTGGCCGAGTGCCGCCCAAAGTTTTGTGAGATGATATAACGCTTCGGCATGTTCAGGAGCTGATTGAGGATACAGAATATCGACATGCAACAGAGCGACGACCGCCTCTTCATTTCGATTCAGTTGCTGAAAGATTTTTCCTTGTGCCAGATAGATTCGCGCCTGGGTCTCGGCGGCATCGCTGGGAATTTTTTCAATCAGTTCATCAATCAGTGGCAAGGCTTCCTCTGTTTTTTGCTGTGCAACTAGCGTATTCACTTTCCCTAAACTTGCTTCCGCCCGGGCAAGTTCATCTGCCTTGGTGGAATAAGGAAGAGCGAGGGCTTTTTCGAATGTGTCGAGTGCCTCACCGGTGTATCCTTCCGCCAGTTGCTTGTAACCTTGCGCAGTAAATCCCCAGATTTGGTAATCGGTCCAGGGAGTTTTCTGTAACTCGGCAAAGTAATCGAGAGCCTCTGGTTTTCCCTGTTGGTGAGCCAGACGACCTAACACCATCAACCCTGGATAATAAACATAAGTGTTCTTCTGCTGCTGCAAAAAGGTGCCGAATTCTTTGATTAACTGGTCCACCGTCTGTTCATTCGGCAAAGCGGCTCCGGACATCGCCATCGTTGATTTAAGACGGAATAGGTGAAACTCGATATCGGTTTTGATCATCGGATGACCTGGATCCAAATCACCAAGCGCCTCTTCATAGGCTTCATATGCCCGGGGAAGATATCCTTTTTGCTCAAAACTGCGTCCGGCTGAAAAACGGGGAGGCTCCGCATCCCATTTGATTTCCTTGACTTCATTCGGTGTCACCTTGAGAACACCATCCCGTTTGGTGTCGATGGAAATTTCCTGATTCGTCATCTCGGTAATTTCACCCAGAATCGGCTTGTCCACTCCGGTCCGCATAATACGATCCTGCGCGAATGCGCCGGTGAACAGGAATAGCAGGAGCAAAAAACCTCGGACGAACTGTTTCAAGTTAGTTTTCATTGAAATCGATCCTGATACTCGGCTGTGGTTGCTCTTCAATCTGTAAAAGAAAGGGTAATGTGACCCATCAGAGGGATTCAGGATTACTTCTAGTAATGTTTTGAACTGGTTCATGATTCCGACGAGGTACGACGTTGAGTGGAACGGTTTTTGGATTT
>JAGQQC010000297.1 GCA_020426395.1 Planctomycetaceae bacterium | reverse complement strand
CTACGAATATGATGTCCTGGTCGTGGGAGCCGGTCACGCCGGTATTGAAGCCGCACTGGCTTCCGCGCGACTGGGCGCCAAAACGGCACTCTTAACGATGAGCTGCGATACGGTCGGCGCCATGAGCTGTAACCCGGCTATTGGTGGTGTCGCCAAGGGACAGATCGTTCGTGAGATCGATGCGCTTGGCGGAGAGATGGGGCTCGTCATCGACGAAACCGGCATTCAGTTCCGGATGCTGAATCTCAGCAAAGGCCCCGCCATGCATTCCCCCCGTGCGCAGGCGGACAAAAAAGCGTATCAGTTCAGTATGAAACATCGGGTGGAACAACAGGACAACCTCTCCCTTCGACAGGAATTGGTCGAATCGCTGATCGTAGAAGAAAATGAAATTCGCGGTATCCGGGTGCGTGGGGAAGCGATCTATCGTGCCCCGGCAGTGATCCTCACCACAGGGACCTTTCTCCAGGCAATCATGCATACTGGCGAAGCCAAAACCCAGGGAGGACGCGCAGGCGAAGGAACCACCGGAACTCTTTCCGATTCTCTACGAGAACTGGGCTTCCAACTGGAACGATTCAAAACAGGGACTCCCGCGCGACTCAATGGACGCACCATTGATTATTCCGTCGTCGAATTGCAACCGGGAGATGAAAACCCGGTTCCATTCTCCTTCATGAATGAGCGTATTTCGCAGCCTCAAATGGATTGCTACCTGACGGTGACCAATGAAACCGTCCATCAGGCCATTCGCGATAATCTCCACCGGGCTCCGATGTATAGCGGACAGATCAATTCGACAGGCCCCCGATATTGCCCCTCGATCGAAGATAAAATTGTGCGGTTCGCTGACAAATCGTCGCACCAGATTTTTCTCGAACCAGAAGGCCGCAATACACAGGAAGTTTACTGTAATGGAATTTCCACCAGCCTTCCGCGCGACGTCCAGGACCAGATGATCCATTCGATTCGTGGCCTCGAAAAAGCCGAAATCATGCGGTACGGATACGCGGTGGAATATGACTTCGCCCCACCAACTCAGTTGAAACCAACGCTTGAAACAAAACTCATTTCGGGGCTTTACTTCGCAGGTCAATTAAACGGAACCACCGGTTACGAAGAAGCAGCAGGGCAGGGTCTGATCGCCGGAATCAATGCCGCACTGAATCTCAGTGGAAAAGGCCCATTTATTCTCGACCGGAATCAGGCTTATCTCGGTGTGTTAATCGATGACTTGGTCACCAAGGGCGTCGATGAACCCTATCGAATGTTTACCTCCCGTGCCGAATATCGGCTGTTATTACGGCATGACAATGCTGACCGCCGCTTAACACCACTGGCCGCCGAAATTGGCCTCGCTTCCCCAGAACGTGTTGAGCAGTTGCAAAATTATGAAGCCGAAATCAATCGAGCTCTGGAGCTGCTCCGCTCAGAACGATACCACGGCAACACACTCGAAGACCGTCTGCGTCGTCCCGATGTGGAATGGTCCGACCTGTGCCAGATTTCCCCCAATCTCGCTCAGTTAACATTGACTGATCGCGCGCGGGATCAGGTTTGCACCGAAGTCAAATACGCCGGATATATTCGTCGGCAGTTGGCAGACATCGAAAAACAGGCCAAAATGACGACCCTCCGCATCCCGGAGACCTTTAACTACAAAGGAATTCCCCAGCTTCGCATTGAGGCGCGAGAAAAACTGGACCGAGTCCGTCCGCTCAATCTGGGGCAGGCATCACGCATCAGCGGTATCACTCCCGCGGACTTGGCTGTGGTGACTATGTACCTCAAACAGCCCCGCTGATTGATTCTTCAGTCGTCCAACAATCAAAATTCGGCTTCCCGTTTTTTGCTAGTGCTGTGGAGGCAACCTCGACTTAACTACCTGTCTCCCAAACACTTTCTTCACTAAAAGAAATTATGTCGATTTTTTCGCCACTTTCAAAAGATTAGCTGGCTTATCTTAATCCCTTATGAAGCCAAGCCTTAGTAATAGCAGGTATTTGCGTCTGGAAAACGGGTAGAGTCTGGGGGAGATAAGGGAAAGAGAAGTCCTGTTGACCGATTTCACAGATTAGATACAATCGGTCGTGTTGAGAAAAAGGGTAAGCTGTCTCAACAGACCGGCGGAAAGCTGTTTTCCTCTATTCTGGTAGCTTCACGGGGATAGGGTAAAACAGAGAAGTCATTTTTCTGTGGGTCAAATTTGCATTGATTGGTTACACATCACCCAGAAAGCGGATAAGAAGCAGAGAGGATAAATTGCTCATCAAAGGTTTGGATAACCAGATGAGAATCCTCAGTTGATCCTGTTTCTTGTTTGGAGGGAGCCCGTTTCAACAGCGCTGTCACTCGAGGAGCCCAACCTCACCGACATCTGTGCTCATGCTCTTTGCCACGTTTCCGGGTAATTCCAAGGAGGGAACCTCCTCGACGTCGTGTCGTTGACGAGGACATTAAACGGGCCAGCCGTCATCGTCGATGGCCATAGCAAAGGATGGATACTCAGCATGAAAACTGTATTTACGACCGGCGAGGCTGCCAAAATTTGCAAGGTCAGCCAACAAACCATTATTCGATGTTTTGATTCCGGCCAACTGAAGGGCTTCCGCGTCCCCGGTAGCCGCTTTCGCCGCATTCCCCGTGACATTCTCTATAAGTTCATGAAAGAGAATGGCATCCCTACCGATGCTCTCGAAAGTGGACGTCGCAAAGCGTTGATCGTCGATGACGACGAAGAATTGGTAGAATTGATTCGCGACGCGCTGGAACTCGATTCCCGCTTCGAAATTCGTGTCGCCAATAATGGTTTCGACGCCGGGATGATGGTTAAAGAATACCATCCCGATATCATCGTTCTGGACGTGATGCTTCCCGACATTAACGGTAAGGAAGTCTGTCAACGCGTCCGTTCCGATTCCGCATTGGATGACGTCAAAATCATCTGCATCAGCGGTATGGTCGAAGCCGACAAAATCCAGGAATTGGTGAAAGCGGGCGCCAACGAATTTATGCAGAAACCGTTCGAAGTTGAAAAACTTGTCGAACACGTCTGTCACCTGCTCGATATGGAGCCGGTCGAAGCCGCTTAAGGTTTCTCTGCTGATAAGCCGGAGCCATGTGTTCATTCATCCGGTCAAAACATGACTGATTCGTCCCATTCGAAGACGTTCGAGTGGGACGTTTTTGTTATGATGGAGCGACAGGAAAACAGGCGCACGGAGGTGTTTTGACTGCCGATTATTGAAAGACGTTCATCGACGATGTTACAGTCTGCCGACACTTCTACCGATCCAATAACCGCTTCTTCTCAAGCCGATATCGCCAACCGTCTGAGTCAGCGATATATGGAGCTGATGCCGATTCTCGATTTTTCCACCGCCTTGCAGCATGTCGTTGAGTATTGGTGGGAAGAGACCTGTGCAGAATCAGTACTCTTAATTACACCCAGTCCAGACCAAGCGTCAATCTGGTTCCATTTCTACAGTCAAACTCGCTCTCTGTCTGAAACGGGTTCCCGTTTTCCTTGCTCAACCGACTGGGCAGAAAGCTTCCTCGCTTTGCTCGAAGAACAATGGCAGGATCTCTTTCCCGGTTCTCGTCTGCATGAGCTTCGATTTATCCCGTTAAGAGTCACTGGCCCAGTACGGGGAATGCTCGTCTGTTCTTTTCCTGTCACCTCAACTCAAACTGCAAACTACAATCAAGCCGCCGAAATTACGGGACGTTTTTTGGAACAAATCCGTCTAACGCAACACCCCGCAACACTATGCCAGTTACAGGAACTCAAACTGCAATCCTTAGCGGAATTCGCCGCCGGAGCAGGGCACGAAATCAATAACCCACTCGCGACCATCAGCGGGCGTGCTCAATTGTTGATGAGTGGAGAAATCGACCCTGAACGTAAAGAAATGCTCTCCAACATCGGTGCCCAGGCATTACGGATTCGTGATATGATCGGCGACCTGATGCTCTTCGCCCGCCCCCCCGCTCCTAATAAAGAACCTGTTCCCGTATTGGAAGTGATTAACGATCTCATTGAAAAACTGCATTCGCGATTCAAAGAAAATATTTCGATCAAATTCGATCCACCAGAACCAGCCACTCTACTTGCAGACCGTTCCCAACTGGAACAGGTACTTTATTCACTTCTAGAAAATGGCCTGCTTCATACCCCAGTAGACCAGGAAAAAACGCTGCGAATCAACTGCCAACCTGGATTTCATGATCAGCTTCAAATCGATATTCAGAGCCCCAACAGCCTCCTCTCGGAACTGGATCAGAATCACTTATTCGATCCTTTTTACTCGGGACGACAGGCGGGCAGGGGGCTCGGTTTCGGCCTCTCCAAGACCTGGCAAATCGTGCAGCAGCACGACGCCCTGATCTCCATCCAGAGCAATGACCGCTCTGGAACAACTGTCACCCTCCATTGGCCCACGGTTCCCCAGGAAAATCCCCCCACAGCCCCAGAAATCGAACTGCACTAATCGTTATAATCGACAATGAGCACACCCTCTGGGCAGATTACAGAAGAGAGGGCAAGTTTTCCGCCGGTTCTCTCGCGGCCTGACCCATTTACTGGGTAAATTAGAGTATCGATCCCTGAAGGTGGCTGTTTTCTCCTTCCTTCAGAAATTCTCAAAAAGGGTCATAATCGGGCAGA
Organism: Planctomycetaceae bacterium; assembly: GCA_020426395.1. Classification (GTDB taxonomy): domain Bacteria; phylum Planctomycetota; class Planctomycetia; order Planctomycetales; family Planctomycetaceae; genus Polystyrenella. The sequence goes on along the minus strand of JAGQQC010000297.1, from coordinate 1,232 downwards.
TTTATTCCCCGCTTATTGACCAGAATCCCGCATAAATCATCACGAGTTTTCATCATGGCAGAACGTCTTCAAGGCATTTTTACCCCGAACCTGGTCCCGCTCGACAACCGGGGAGACATTAACGAAGAGGTCCTGCGGAAGTACGTGGACTGGTTAATCGAAAAAGGGGTCCACGGTCTCTATCCCAACGGTTCGACGGGAGAATTCACTCGATTTACTCTTGAGGAACGAAAACGAATCGTGCGGATCATCGCCGATCAAACGCGGGGCCGTGTTCCTATTCTCGCTGGCGCTGCTGAAGCGAATGTCAAAGAGACATTGAAGGCTTGCGAATATTACGCAGAGTTAGGCGTGCGTGCGGTCGCCATCGTCGCCCCGTTCTATTACAAGCTGGGCCCCGAAGCTGTTTACGCTTATTTCCGTGAGATCGGCAAAAACACTCCGGTCGATGTGACCTTGTACAACATTCCGATGTTCGCCAGTCCCATTGATGTACCGACGGTTCAACGGCTCGCGGACGAGTGCGAACGAATCACGGCGATCAAAGATAGTTCGGGTGAAATCCCACATATGATTCGAATGATTCAAGCAGTGCGTCCGAATCGTCCCGAATTTGCCTTCCTCACCGGTTGGGACGCAGCATTGATGCCAATGATGCTTGTCGGTTGTGACGGCGGAACGAACGCCAGTTCGGGAGTTGTCCCGGAGATCACACGCAAACTGTACGATCTCACGTTATCCGGCCAACTGGATGCCGCCCGCAAAATTCAATACGACCTGGTCACCCTGTTCGACACCATGATCTATTCGGCGGAATTCCCGGATGGTTTCCGGGAAGCAGTCAAGCTACGGGGGTTCGACATGGGCCACGGTCGCCAACCCCGCACCGACGTACAGGACAAGGACCTGAATCTCCTGCGACGCACTCTGCAATGCATGCTCGCCGATCACGGATTTACCCAGGAACCTGTCGGCGGTTGTCCCGTCGGAGAAGGTTCATCCGAAGAACTGGCGGATGTCCGGCAGATTGTAATGACGGTGGTTTCTGAGCTACAGAAAAAGGGGATGATTTGATTTCTGTCAGCGGTTAGTAACTCTGCATTGCGATTGAATTGCACGACGAGTGGCTCATAATGCATAATGGAATTGCGCTCATTCGATTCCATTTTGTCCCTGGCAGTGAAAGTTATTTAGAATGAGCGTAGACAATATCTCCCGTTACGAAAAAGTTC
>JAGQQC010000296.1 GCA_020426395.1 Planctomycetaceae bacterium | reverse complement strand
CAAGCTGCCTCCGAATTTGCCCACACGACCAATCTCCGCCAGTAACGTACTCGTGCTCCCCGAAAAAATCGATATCAAGACGCAGCCCTTCCCGACACTGGTATCGGACTTTGCGCCGTTGATATTCTTCTGCGATGGACATGCAGTACAACTCGTCCTGTCAAAATAACGGATCGGGTAAGGGCATTACGGGAAAAGGGAGGCATGAGCCTCTTTTTCTTACATCATACCGTTCTGATGTCTCCTTCATCCAGAGGGACTTCCTTTCCGTTACTCCCCAGTCAATTTCGGGCCGATCCCTGTTTTGAGTGACGGCTGCGGACTATGATGGGGCCATTCTCTTCCGCCTCAAAAGTGCCTGAATTCAGAGGGCATTTTTGAGGCCGGCAATTATTCTGTATTTGATTAACCGCTAAACCACTCCGAGGCTAACCACATGGCTGCTACTCCCGCTCTTTCTCCTGAAGTTCTGGCTGAACTGGAAAAATACGACACCCCGACTGTCTGCAATGTGATCGAGTTATTCGATGTTCGTCCCCGTAATGAAGGATACATGAACGACACGATCAAATCTTGTTTCCCCAAACTGAAACCGATGGTTGGGTTCGCTCTCACTTCTACCTTCCGCTCTCAGAAACCCCCTCGTGGAGGAGATGTTTACGCGAGTATCGATAAGCAACTCGCGGCCTTTGATGAAATTCCCGGCCCACCCGTCATCCTGTTCCAGGATATTGACGAACCAACCGCCGCAGCCACCTTTGGCGAAGTGATGTGTACCACCTACAAAGAATATGGTTCCAAAGGCTTGATCACTTCGGGAACAGGGCGGGATCTTGATCAGGTCGAAGCCATCGACTTCCCTTGCTTCACTGCGGGAACGACTTGTGCCCACGGTTACTGTCACATCGTCTCGGTCAATATTCCCGTGACCGTCGGTGGAATCACCGTGTACCCGGGGGAACTGCTTCACGGAGACTGTAACGGGGTCACCACAATTCCTGTGGAGATCGCGTCGGAAGTACCGGGTGCCTGTAAAGAATTGATGGAAGCCGAAGACATCATTCTCAATTACTGCCGCCAGGAAAACAAAACGGTCGCCGGCTTCACTGAAGCGCGCAAAGCTTGTGCCGACGAAATCGCCAAACTGGGCAAACGCCTCCGCGGGGAATCGTAGTGCTTTAGGCATTTCAAGTTGTCTAAGAATTCAGGTGATTTTTTGAACCACCAAGGCACCAAGACACCAAGATGAATAGACAGGAATTTATCCCAGTTTCTGAAAAAGTAGATCAACTGGCAAGAACCATTATTGATTCTGCGTTTCAAGTTCATCGTGAACTTGGTCCCGGATTGCTGGAATCAGTCTATCAGTCCTGCTTATGCTACGAGTTATCGTCGAGAAAGATTAAATTCGAGCAGGAAATCGTTCTACCCATTAAATACAAAAAGCTTCTATTGGAAAGTGGCTTGAGATTAGATCTGTTGATTGAGAAGTCAATTATTGTCGAACTAAAATCGGTTGAAAAAATCCTTCCGATACATGAAGCTCAGATTCTTACTTATCTCAAAATAACTGGTTGTCGATTAGGTCTAATCATAAATTTCAATGAGGTTCGAATCAAAAGTGGAATTAAGCGCCTTGTACTCTAATCACCCTTCCAAACCTTGGTGTCTTGGTGCCTTGGTGGTTCAAAAATCAAATTAACAAATATCTCGTACCCTGAAGCTAAACAAACTGATATTATTACGACAATCATATTCACTTTTACTAAAAACATAGCCGTCATTGCTTATGGGCCTGTACGGAGTTGTTGCTTATTTTTGCCAGCAGATCGTGCATCTGTTTTTCCGTTTTCTCTCTAGCCGGAGACGAGAGAGTCGGATGTTACGGTCGTTCCCGTTACGGTATCGACCGGCGATCTGCCTGGAATCAGTTTATAACTTCGGACTTGGCCCGTATGTGGCTTTGACGGCCCTCTCGACAGTGGTTCTCAAATCCATTCTGGATGGCAATGAGTTCCATCTCGCGTTTATTGGTGCGGTCGCAGGGGGAAGTAGCTTACTCAGCCCGCTGGTAACTTGGCTGGAACGATTTGTCAGCAACAAAAAACTGGTCGTTGTCCCCTGCCTCCTCATGACGTTGCTTTTATGGGTGACGCCACTGACGCAAAACTCGGCGACCGCTTTTGTAGTCTTGATGAGCAGTCTCTATCTGCTCCAGGCGGCACCGCGTGTGGCGGAAATGAACATGTTCCAGTTCGTTTATCCGATCACGTTACGATCCTTGGCGGTGGGCTGGCTAAAATCAATCGCGGGTGTTTGTGCCTTAGTCATCACGCTTCTGGGTTATTTGTGGTTCAGTCGCTTTCCCACCTATTACTGGGTGGTTTTTTGCCTGGTGGGATTTTTGCTCCTCTTGGCGGCGCTCGCCTATGCATTCATCCCCGTCCGATATCCGGCAAGAAGACAACCGAATCAAGACTCGAATCTTTGGAAAGACTTCACACATAATCTGGGAGTGATTCTCTCAGACCATCGATTCATCTGGTTTCAAACCGGCTTTGCCGTTGCCGGATTCGCAAACCACATGAGCTTGATCTTTGTCGCAGAAATTCTTCAAGAAAACGTTCTCGCTCATGGAACGGTTGTCGCGTCAATCACCGAGTTCTTTCAAACGTACGGTGGTGGGTATATGGAGATTACTGAGCGAAAAATCCACGTGATTATCGTCGGATTGATCATTGCCGTAATTCCATCCGTGCTGGAATTCACGACCGCTCCACTTTGGGGACGCTGGATGACCGGGAAAAATCCAATTGAATGCCGGTTGGTCGTCGTGGTGATGCAGTTGGTTGCTTTTGTCTGCCTGGCCATTGGGGGAATCACTCTTAACCTGGTCTGGTTCATTGTCGGAATATCAATTTGCTCCGTGGCAGTCGCAGGAGGTTTGATTAACTGGTTGACCGGCAGTTTATACTTTGCACCAGTTGAATACGTTTCTTTGTATAACTCAACAAATCTAACCTTAACCGGCATCCGGGGATTGGTCGCTCCTCTGATTGGAGGCTACCTGCTGTCTGAGAAAGGGTGGCAACTGGGGCACAACATTTTCTGGGTCGGAGCCGCGTTATTGCTGGTCGCGGTAATCATCCTCGGTTCGCAATTGATCTACGAACGTCGTCATGGAATTGGTTAGAACCCATCCTAAAACCCGGTTGTGGCTGTTCTTCGCAGTATATGAAAAGGAGGGGATGTGACCCATCAGAGGGTTTTAGGACCACTTCTAGAAGTGCTTCTGATGTTGAATTACTCCCGCCAACGTTTCCAGGAAAGGGCGGGACGGTCAACGCGAAAGGTCACCAAACGTTGATGCTCCACCTCAGTCACGTAAGCGGTCCGTCCATCGGGACCGCCGAAGCAGATATTACTCGGCCTGGCTCCCAGGACATCAATTTCCTGAAGAACTTCACCCGCGGGGGAAAGCTTAATAACGGTCCCTTTTCCGTAGCGGGTGATATACAAATTGCCGTCAACGTCACACCGCATGCCATCAAATCCGTGATCGTCGAATTTTTTGACTAACTTTTTATCGACCAGCTTTTTCTCGGGAGTGATCGTGAATTTCCAGACGTTCTGCTGCACACTTTCATTTACGTAGAGAGTTTTCCCGTCCGGGGAGACATCGATACCGTTGGCCGTTCCTAAGTTATCAGCGGCCAGTTCGACGGAACCATCGAGATTAATTCGCCAGATTCTCCCTGCCCCATCCGACCATTTCGGATCACTGGCAAACAAAGTTCCGTCCGACATAATGGCGATATCATTCGGTTGTGACATCTCGTCCGAATGGGCATAAACTTCTACTTCACGTGTTTGGATATCGATTTTGAGCACATTGTGCCCCATGTAATCCGCAACGAACATCACCCCTGAACGATCAAACCGAATTCCGTTTCCAACGCTTTTCCCGGGCAACTTCAAGAAAACGGATGTTTCGCCATCGGGAGTCGTTTTGCCAATCGTCTGTTGTTCCAAGAAATTGACAACATAGATATTCCCTTCGGCATCACAGGCTGGCCCTTCAATTCCGGCTGTAAAACTTTTCTCCGGTGTGAATGGTTTGGCCACAAACAATTTTTCTTCAGCCAGAAGAGGACTGCCAATGAGCATCATGGCGGAAACACACAACAACTCGAAGAAACAAATCTTCATCATGCTCTCATTCTTTTTAGGGTCCATTAACAAATGACTTATCGTGGGTTGGAATAAGTAAACGGTCTACCTTAGGTAGCTGAAGCCAGACATTTGATGCATTGGCCTTTGAATAGTATCTCCGTGACCTCCCCAAAGACATCCCCGTCGGTGAGACTGGGAAGTTCCAGTGCAAGATTACGAAGACAAGCGACTTCGCCGCACACAGTGCAAAGAAAATGGGGATGTTCGTCAGCATCTGTTTCACGGGCAATCCATTCAAATCGCCAGACATGGTCCCCCAATTCAATGCGGCGGAGTAAACCTGCTTCAGCAAGGTCAACCAAATTGCGAAAAATCGTCGCTTTATCAAATCCCAGCGGAACCAGTTTCTCTGCCATTTCCGCATGGGTCACCGGCGTTGCAGCTTGCTTCAACTCCTGAATGACCGTCAGTCTGGCAGAAGTACACCGTAAACCCGATTCCTTTAGCAGTAGACGTAGCTCTTCAATTTCCCGCTCACTTAAGTGATTGGCTACGTATTCAAGTTTTTCCCCTCGGGAAGTTTTCAGTTCTGAAACCACCAGTTTTTCCTTGTCCACGAGTTGATGTTTTTCTCAAAGCGGTTCGTCGGATGAAGGACGACTGAAATTCCCAATTATTGTAACCGCGCATGTGATCTGATTAACAGTGCCGATTCCCCAGGATTTGGTGTCTGGGGAAAGAGGAACCTGTTTAGCTGAAGTCGAGGATCAGAGGGTACAGGATTCGCTCAATCAGCCCAGGTAGGCTGGCCCCTCTGCTTGTTAGAACCCCCGTAATCTGAGATACTTCGAGCACCCTTCCCCTCTCATGATTTCGAGAATAATCCTTGGCGGGGACAACCAGTAACCCAATTTTCCCTGAACAGTATGTTCCCGAATACGGATAGTGAACAATCACAACCTATGAACGAACAACAAATTCATACTGAAGTTCTTCCTAACGGTCTGACCGTGGTCATGGAGTCGATGCCGGCAGTTCAATCAGCCGCATTTACCATGATGATCCCGGCGGGAAGCATCTATGACCCGAACGAAGAAGGCGGAACCGCCTCGGTTGTCGCAGATATGCTGACCCGGGGAGCAGGGAAGTTGAATAGCCGCGAACTTTCGTTAGCTCTCGACAATCTAGGACTTCAGCGAAGTGAATCCGCCGGCACATCGCATATCACCTTGAGTGGAGCGACACTCGCCGATAATCTACCTGCGGTCTTACGGCTCTATGGCGACATCATCCTCCACCCTCATCTCCCCGATGACCAGTTCGAAGCCGCTCGGGAAGGGGCCTTGCAATCCCTTTATGCCTTGGAGGATGAACCTCGTCAGAAAATTTTCTCCGAACTGAAACAGCGGTGTGTGGAGAAACCTTGGGGACGTCCAAATGAAGGAACCATCGCCGGGGTCGAAAAACTAACAAACAAAACCGTCAAAGAACATTGGAAGCGAAACTTTCGTGCTAACGGTGCGATTCTCGGAATCGCCGGGAATATCAATATCCAGAACATACAAGAAGTCATTGAGGAAGTCTTCAGTGATTGGCAACCCCAAGCGGAACCTCCGCTGATTCCGGAAGAAGTCGGCCCCAAATGGGATCATATCGAACACGATTCCGCACAAACTCATATCGGTATCGCCTATAATTCCGTCCCCTACAGCGATCCGCTGTATTA
>JAGQQC010000295.1 GCA_020426395.1 Planctomycetaceae bacterium | reverse complement strand
CGTGCGGAGAAAGTCCGTGGGAAGGAAATCAAGCAGAAGCTTACGGAAGTTGTTGCCAACCCGGATGCCTATGTGGAGGACGAACTCTATGCGCCGTTGGCACAAGAGATGGTTCACTTCCGTGACTTTGTTCCGGAGAAGAAGGAGCCGATCAAGTACAAAACGTGGGGTGACAAGGTTGAGATCGATGATCAAGCTCACCACCAGATGCGCGAAGCGTGCGAACTGCCGATGGCATTCGGTGCCGCGCTGATGCCCGATGCGCACGTCGGTTATGGTTTGCCCATCGGAGGGGTATTGGCCTGTGAGAATGCCGTTATCCCCTATGCGGTCGGTGTTGATATCGCTTGCCGCATGAAGTTGTCGGTCTTCGACCTACCAGTGGAGACGCTCGACAAAGGTCGGCCTGCGCTGAAGGACGCCCTTGAGAAAGGAACGCGTTTTGGTGTTGGTGCGAAATACACCAAACCGCAGGACCACGATGTGATGGACCAGGACTGGACGATTACCCGGATTACGCGTGAAAGGAAAGATAACGCGTGGAAGCAGTTGGGGACGTCTGGTTCGGGGAACCACTTCGTCGAGTTCGGTTTACTGACGATCGACGAGCGCGACGACGATCTCGGATTGGAGGCAGGTAAGTATCTGGCCCTGTTATCGCATAGCGGTAGCCGTGGTGCGGGTGCAGCCGTATGCAACACCTATTCGGCCATCGCACGAGCCAACATGCCGGATGGGTATGAGAAGTTCGGTCGACTCGCCTGGTTGGACCTCGACTCGGAAGCGGGTCAGGAATACTGGGCAGCGATGAACCTGATGGGCGATTACGCGGCAGCTAACCATGCTGTTATCCATCGCGAGATCGCAAAGCTTCTCGGAGCCGAGTCGATCGCCACGGTCGAAAACCACCATAACTTCGCCTGGATCGAAGAGCATCATGGTAAGGAAGTCGTTGTTCACCGTAAGGGAGCGACGCCTGCCGGAGAAGGTGTGCTCGGTGTGATTCCGGGATCGATGGCCGACCCGGCCTTCGTGGTTCGCGGGAAAGGAAACCCGGAGAGTCTCCATTCGGCATCGCATGGTGCTGGACGCAAGATGTCGCGGAAGAAGGCGAAGGATAAGTTCAATTTCAAGTCGGTCCGGAACACGTTACGTGATCGCGGTATCGAAGTTCTGTCGGCAGGCGCGGACGAAGTCCCCGGTGTCTACAAGGATATTCGAGAAGTGATGGCGGAACAGGAAGACTTGGTGGAAGCGATCGCCAAATTCGATCCCAAAATCGTCAAAATGAGTGGGGACGGCAGCCGTCCGGAGGACTGAAAGGGACTTCGGACAGTAATTCTGTCCCACACACAATTGGCATGAAAGTTGTAACTTGATTGACCGCGAAGGTTTTCCCTCGCGGTCAATTTTCTTTGCGCGCGAAGGATTTACCTGATCGCCGTAATCGGTTTATCGGCAAGGATGCTCTGTATTCGCTCTCATGACGGGATCGCGACTGAAAGGCAGTTGAACTTCGGGCAAAACTCGTTCGTTTTACTAACAGGAATATCCGGTGTAATGGTTTGTAATTACGCCGTTTCCCCCTTGTAAAACTTACAAATCAGCCCCTAGGCAAACCGCTTTTTAGTGATAGACTTTGGACGAAATTAAAACGTTTAGTCTGGTTCCCGAGATGACATCTTTGCACGAAAATCCCAAACGAACTTTGCTCAACCGCGCGCACATCACCTTCTGGCTTATGGCAGGAATGGTGTTGACGTTGTCGGGGTGTGTCTCGATGTTCTCGCGTCCTGCTGTGACTCAAAATCAGGCTTATCCCAATTCAGGTGTGCCGAACTCACAATTCTATTCGGCTCCCCAATCCACTCCCGCACAGCAAGTTCCGCGGCAATCGTATTACCCGCCCCGCTCAATTCTGCCGCAGGGAAGTTTCTTCCGGGGAGGAGCGCCCAGTCAGTATGCACCTCCAGTCAATCCCCGCAATCAAGTACCGCGCGTTGGGGAACCGGTTTCTCCAAGTGCGCCCGCGATACGTTCTCAGCCTCCACAGCCAACCACCGTTCCTCCATTGACGCCAGGAATTCTGGAACGACCACGAACGTATAAGAAGCCCACGACATCACCACCGAACACAGAAGTGCTGCCACCTGCTCCCCAATCGAATGATACAGGGCAGACTTCCCGAAAAACGGCTCCCGCATTGAAACCGGATCCTGTTTTAGGCATGCCTTCGGAAGAGATTGTGATTGGCGAGCAAGATTCAGGGCCTCCTGCAGACGACTTTGAGTTTCTTCTTAAGAAGCAATCTGAGGAGGAGCTTGACCAGTTAGACGAAACCGAAGCTCCATCCGAATTGCGACAACAACAGGAGCAAGAGGAGCCCGTTCAGGAATCCGATCCATTTGGCGAACTTGTCGATCCACCTGAGGCTGAGGTGGAAAGTGATGGCACCTTTGAAGCCCCTCTTGAGGAGGAACTCCCACCGGCAAGCTCAAATGGGGACTCCTCCGGGTTAACCTTGCCTCCCATCAAAGAACCGGCTCCTGCCGATAAGTTGTTTGAAGAGACGATCGTTCCTCCTCTAAGTGAGGTCGAATTATTAACAGCTCCCAGTTTAGAACCGCTTACCGAGGACGATTTAGACCCGGTCAATGAGTCCGTCGAAACCCTTAAAGTCAGTCCTCCCGCCGACTCATCTGAACCCAATTCTACAATCGGTCCTCTACTTGAATTCAATTCATCCACCCTGCGGGATGAACTCAAACTGAAGGTCGTTGCTCAAGAGAAAACCCAGGTTGGAAGTGGGACTTTATTCGAGATTTACATTACCAATCAGTCGACAGAAGTGTTTCGTGATTTGACTTTGAAAGCCGCATTTAACCAGGCGTTGTTTGTACCTAACCGGGAGGGGGATGAACTGACCCGATTTATCCCTCGAATCGATCCGGGAGAGGAGCAAAAAATTCCGTTAACCTTATTTAGTGAACAGACAGGATACCATTGTGTCCGTTTCAGTCTGAGCAATGCCAGCCGGGAAGAATTGAGCTGGAAATCTGCCTGTGTCACCTATATCCCGGAGGCCGTTCGGTCAGACATAATTGGTCCAGAAGTCGTCTCCGTCGATTCCTCAGCGTTATTCACGGTCGTGGTTCAGAATTTATCTGAGAACACCCTCGAGAATCTCACAGTTGATTTAAGATACGATCCCGTCTTGCAGTATCTTGGATCCACAACGTCAGTAGAGCAGAGGGATCAGGAATTGTGTATTCCGATTCCCAAATTACAACCAGCAGAAAGAGTTGCAATACCCCTTTCCTTTCGAGGGATGAAAGCGAGTGAGAACAGCAGTTTGACCCTGAAGACCTACTCAGATAAGTTGCCCTCCACCGAAACCGGTCACTATCTGACAATCCAGCATCCTCAAGGTGCACTCGATCTGGATGTGGATCAGAAGCAGGAGTCGTTACAGACTGGTGACGAAACTGAGCTGATCGTCATCTGTCGAAATCGTGGGCTGGAGACTTTGAAGGGGAGCCAGCTCGCAATCCAGATTCCGGCTCATCTCCAACTGATTCAATCCGGGTGGGGAGCACAACGGACTACGGTGGATGCTGAAAATTTGGAGTCTGGTCAGGGCTTGTTGCAGTTATCGGTTCCTGAAATTCCTCCCGGGATCAGTGCCCGCTATGCGATGCATGTTAAGGCACTTCGACCGGGCAAGGGACCGATCGAATTCCGTTATTTGAATTCCTCAACGACTCCTGCTGAGCTGAATCGGTCTCTACCCGTGGTAATTTTGAAATAGCCCCACTGTATTTTGGGTCTGTATAGAGAAAAATGCCTACCGAAGAGCTCTCTGCACTCATTTTGCACGTTGACTTTCCCTTCTCGCTTAAATACGCTTGAAAGGTGATTTCGAGGTAAAACAGGGGGTTTGCTGATTGAACCAGCGGATTCCTGTTCGTCCAAGCCTTTCTCAGTCCCAACGAATCTGGTGTTGCCAGGTTTACAGGGACTGCGAAGAGCCAGACTTCAAAGCCTGACGATGCCCGCGGTGATAACTTAAACCGGTATTGGCAACAGGCTTTGAGGACTGACTCTCCCCTGTGTTGTAATGACAGCCAGAACGTCGTATCGCGTCACTTCTCCATGATTCACCTCTCTCCGACGGCCTTTCATTCTGCTTCGGTATCACACGCTTTCAGTACCATCTCCTGTAGTTAACGAACGCATCCTCGAATCCGGGATGGGTTTGTTCATACTGACGAGTGAAATGTGGTTCCATGAACGATCGATCTAACAGTCCGTCGATCCAGGAAGTCCTCGATCAATGCGAGGAAATTCTCGGTCACCGTTTTCGTGATCGAAGGCTGCTTGAACGCTGTCTCACCCATACTTCCGTGGCAAAAACGAGACTCGAAAGCAATGAACGTCTAGAGTTTCTGGGAGATGCTATCCTCGGGCTCGTTGTCTGCCAGGCGCTTTTTGATCAATTCCCAACCCAGCTTGAAGGCGAGTTGACCCGGTTCAAATCCGTATTGGTTAGCCGTAGCACCTGTACGCTGATCTGTGAAAGAACCGGGATCGATAAGCTGATTCAGGTCGGAAAAGGACTAAGCCAGCAAGAAGATATCCCTCCCTCAGTCAAAGCGGGGGTGATCGAATCCATCATTGCGGGGGTGTACCTGGATGCCGGGGTTGAAGTGGCTCGTCAGTTCATCATGCGTGAGCTCCAGGAAGAGATCGAAAAAGTCGCCATCCTGGAGCAAAGTCAGAACTACAAGAGCATCTTGCAGCAGCGTGTGCAGAAAACGATGGGAGAAACGCCCGTTTATAAAGTGACTGACGAGCAGGGTCCGGATCATGCCAAGAGCTTTAAGATATCGGCGGTGATCGGCAAACGGATTTTTGGACCTGCTTGGGGGAATAGCAAGAAACAGGCTGAGCAGCAGGCAGCCGCGAATGCGATTGAGGAACTGGATCAGGAAGAAGAGGCCCAGGGCCATTCCTAAAAGGGTAGAGTGGCGTAAGGATTCAGAGCGGAATTTCGTCGGTATCTATTTGCCAAATAAGAGGTTATGAAATAGAAGAAGCGATCAGCCAAGGGGACTGATCGCTTCTTACTTGTTGTAACACTTGTGTCGGACGAATTAAAAAGCGTTAGCGTTTTTTCTTTTTGGTAGCTTTTTTCTTCGCTGTTTTCTTTTTGGCAGCTTTTTTCTTGGCGGTTTTCTTTTTAGCGGTTTTCTTTTTAGCCGCTTTTTTCTTAGCTACTTTCTTTTTGGCTACTTTTTTCTTGGCCGCTTTCTTTTTAGCGACTTTTTTCTTAGCTGCTTTTTTCTTCACAGCTTTTTTCTTGGTAACCTTTTTGGTTGCTTTCTTTTTGGCCACCGTAAAACCTCCTTACAGAGCCAAGTGATTCGTCTCATCACAATTGCTTACCGGGCATACTTGCGTGAAACAAAACACTTATTGGAAATCCATTTTGTCTGACAACCTTGACAGACAACTTGCATGTTACCGAAGCGATTTGGTTGTCATTTGTGGGAACTCAAAAAGCGAAATTGAATCGACAAATTGATTTCTACATCTAACAACCAGCAACAGACCTTCAATAACAATACAATTCACTGCGCAACATACTAAGCAATTCACCAAAATGTGCAACCCATTTTTGTTATTAGTGGCACGCAATTTTTTGTTCTCAACCACCAACAAGACTTGGCCTTATGGCAAAGAAATCGTTTTTACGAATCTATTCCAAGGGTATTCAAGAACTCTTGAAGCCATTGAAGTTAATAACGATGACTCTTATCGGATGAAACTCATGAGAAAATGAATTTACGAAAACACTGTAAATAAAGGGGTTTTCTTATGGTTTTCTTTTAAGCAAGAGAACTTG
>JAGQQC010000294.1 GCA_020426395.1 Planctomycetaceae bacterium | reverse complement strand
GTTCAGTTTGAGCCCTTCCTCCTGAGGTGTGAATGCTTTCACGCCCACACCAGTGATAATGGAGAGCGAAAGAATGGCAATCGGAATCGGATGTCGGGTCAGAAAATACCTCAAGCTTCTTGCAGAATAGGGAGATGGCAAGCGACGTTCAGGTAACTTCAAATCGGAGAAGGCGATCAGGGGGGGGATCACAATGAAGGTTACGAGCGCACAGAGCAAAATTCCTCCCGCGGCAATCAAACCAAGTTCAGCAATTCCCAAAAAGGGAGTGAACGTCGCGCAGGCAAACGCGAGCGCGGTGGTGAGGGCTGCCGTGATGATTCCCGGTCCGACGCTCTCGGAAGTGCGGACGAGCGATGAAAACAGAGGGCGTTTTTCGTGTCGGTATTGTAAGTAGCGGCTGAGAAAATGGATGCCGAAATCGATGCCCAACCCAATCAGAATCACCGCGAATGAAACCGACAGAATATTAAGATGACCAATGGCGAGAGTAGTGTAGCCAAACGACCAGGCGAGGCCGACTAGTAACATACCCAATGCAATCAGTGGATGACGCATTCCCCGAAATCCGAGCAGCAATAACAACCCGACCCCTAAAAAGGAAATCACGGAGGCGACAATCATATCGGATTGTGAACGCCGCATTTCATCACTTTCGAGTACCGGAATGCCCGTTAAGCCGATGCTGATATCGGAATGTTCGCGATCCACTTTTGCAATCAATTCCCGCAAGGCATCGATTACGGGGGCCGCTCCTTCAAATCCATCCCGTGCGTAAACTGGCTTGGCTTTCAGAAAGCCCATCGTCCCATTTTCATTGAGCAAGTAAGTGATCTGGTTCGCCTGTTGTTTTCGCAGGGGATCGATTTCAATCACCTCAGGCCAGGGGGAGCGATAGTCCTGATTATTGGCCAGATAATGGTCGAGGCTGTTCAGGAACTGGTGCAGTTCCGTTAATGTTTGCAATTGGTCCTGTGGGTCGGTTGAATTCAGTTTCTGGCTGAATCCGCCTAATAACCCCTCCACTCCCAGATATTGCCAGTTTCCTTCGAGTGCTGGTCGTATTTCTTCGAGACGTTCCAGCCCAGTGGTCAACTGATCGGGACGCAGGTAGTACAGTCCTTTCTCCTGAAGCCTGCCCGGTTCGACTTTATAGAGGACATTCGCAAATTGCTCCGGTTGCGATTCCAGACGCTGGCCCAGTTCATCCAGAACCTGCTTGATCCGATTCGGGTTCCTTCCCTCTACGACGACGACCAGATCGGAGCTATCCCCAAAACTTTCAGTGTAGTTCAGCCAGCGTTGATGGAACGGGGTCGAGGGATCAATCAGGTCGGACCGTTCCGTTTTGAACTTGAGAAACCCGGCTGTCACCCCCACCGAAACGAGAACCGAGAACAACACGAGCCCAAGCGTTAATTTCGGTTGTCGCATCACAGAAATCGTTAGACGCCGTAGCCCGCTGCGCATCCAGCCGGGAGGTTCCTGATTTGAAGGGGGCATCAATAACGACATTGCAACCGGTCAGTCCGTTCCAGTCCTTTGGGGGATGATGAGAGGTCCCTATTCTAGCCGCCCAATCAGGACAAACCTAGAGCGAGTCGGATTTTACTGAAGCAGCCTCGTGCCGCGCAAAATCCCGGCGTTGCAATACCACGCTTTCAAGGCCTTTTCGCATATATAAGCCGCCACAGTTATCCTGGACAAGATCTATGACGGGAATTCGGAACGGCGTTCCAGGCACTGATGTACATTAACCGTGAGGTTAGAACTGGGTCAGGTCAATTTCAGGGGACTCGGGGGAAGCGAGGTCGAGCTGAACCATCCGTTCGATCAGGAATGTGGCCAGTAGAAACAGGGTTTTGATTCGCTCCGGATCTCGCAAGATGCCTCGCAGAGTGAGTTTTAGCTGTGTCACTCCCTCAGGAAATCGGGAGGTGAAAAATCCTCGCTCTTCATCGACAGTCAGACGGATATAATGAAACTTCAGAAATTTATCATAAATCGAATCATGGTTCAGTTGTTCCTGGATATCACTGGTCCGATATCCTTTGACCACCATTTGATCATCGAATTTTGAGTCTCCGATGTCGATGTTCTGCATGCCGAATAACTCTCCGAGTGGCGCGAAGATACTTGCCGTATAAACTTGAAAACGGAACCCTGCGGGATTTTTGAATGGGAGCCGTAGTCGGGTATAGCGGGTAGAGGAATGGCGGCTTCCACTATTGGAGGAGACCGTATAACTGTCCATGACCAGTTGCCATGCCTGATGTTTTTTGATCAGGTAGTCCCTCTTCCAGAATCCACCTTCGGCATACCCGCCACCAATTTCCTCAGCCACGGAAGTCCAGACATCACGTTTGGAGGGACCCAACAAAAAATCAAACATCGACGACCTCTTTGAGAGAATGCGAGCGAAATATTACCCTCAACGTAAACGTGATGATTATCCAATCGGATCATTTCTTTTATTTTGAATACTCATTTCACGAAGAAAAGAAATGGTTCCAGTTAGATAAAAAAACGCCTGCTTCCCATTTGAAAGCAGGCGTTTCTGATTTTAGGGCTCAACAGTTTGGATTAGAGAACCTTGATTGTCAACCAGCCATTCAGAGCTTTGACATCCTGAATGTTCAACTGGATGTCGCTTTGGCCTTCGCGTTCAATACTGACCTGACGAGGACGTTCCCGCGGTGGGAAAGCACTCATGATTCGTTTTTTGATCGCGTTCGACTGAGCGACATTCGCTCCTGATTCACTATGAACAGCGGGGGTATCCGCTTCGATCAGGATCGTGTTACTGTC
The DNA here is from genome assembly GCA_020426395.1 of Planctomycetaceae bacterium. GTDB lineage: Bacteria > Planctomycetota > Planctomycetia > Planctomycetales > Planctomycetaceae > Polystyrenella. The sequence goes on along the minus strand of JAGQQC010000294.1, from coordinate 3,107 downwards.
TTTCATGGAGAAGTTGATCGGAACCGTGATGATTTGAGTTTCCAGATCATCTTTTCCTTCGCGACGGAAACCGGCACGAATCGTAAATAAGATCTGATCTCCCTGGAACTGAATGCGGATCGGATCGTTGGCATCGAAGAGGAAGACCGTTTCTTCTCCTTCCTCTTCCCCTTCTTTAACCGGTTCCCCTTCCGCATTCACATCTTCAACGGGGAACTCGAAGTCTTTGCCAAGCCATTCGGACAACTTTTGTTCCAGCTCGGTTTTCACCTCTGTTTCGGTCATCGTGCGACCGGCGAAATTCAGTTCGTCCAGAATGGTATTCGCGGCGGACTCATGCAGATACACGGCCGCACCCGATGTCAGTTCTGGAGTGATATTGGGTAAGTCTCCTCCGACTTTGGATTCCTTGAGGATGGTGCTCGCCAAAGTCAGCACAGAGTCGGTGGTACTGGTGGATTGTTTTACAGGGAACAGGTCTTTCTCTTTCAGTCGGGAAACAAGATCTTCATTCAGCTTTTTGTTGATCTCGTCCACTTTCTTAGGGACTTCCCGGCGGAATTCAGGCATGACCTGATCATTGATTTTACTACGGGTCGTCGCATCGGTCTGACCACGTCGAGCGGCAATCGCTTGCTGTGCCCGGCGGCGTCCGGTATCCGCGAAGACTGTTCCGTCCGCTTTGGTATTGATGCTTGTGGTGTAGTTATTCACATTGATGTCAATCTGGGGTGCTGAGTACAGACTCAACTCGGTTCCATTGAACGTTAACCGTTGACGAGCAGTGAAGCTATGATTTCCGCCCGAACCGATACGGGCATCCGGAACGACAGCCACGGTGCTGGTTCGGACCGTGCCCTGTAATTGCAGTTCCATTTCGGCGACGTTCGGATTCGAACGCAGGTCAACATGCGTGTTGTAGTTCGTCGTTGAAGAACCAGAAACCCGCGCGTTGCCTACATACTCACTGATGGGAGCGCTACGAGTTTGCGGGTCGGAAGCCATTTTGGAGAGAAATTGCTCGGAAGCCTTAAACACCACATTATGGTTGAGATAATGTTTCTCTAAAACAGACTTGATGCGGGCTCCTCCATCCAGAGCGGTCGCTCCAAAGTTAGCCGCATAGTTTCGAATGGCGGCGGCATCGGCCGTCAGGTTGGAATCTTCGTACCGTTCCACCGCTGCAACGAGTTCGCCCAATTCCGTACGCAGAGCATCCACGTCATAGTTTTCGGGGGGAGGTTGGTTCCAAACCTCTAAGGTCGCGTCGATCGCAGTAGCCACATTGTTGAAGACCGGCTTCATGACGAAATCTTTCAGTTCGTCACTTAAGGTTTCTCGTTGGGCAAAAACCGCTTTGGAGGCGTTCAACGCCTCGACGGTATTTTCTGAATCGATTGAGAGTTCTTTCAGCGGGTCAATTTTGAAGTAGTTCAGCCAGCTAATTCCTCGACTTCCGCGCGAGTTCATATCGCTCACCAAGGCAGAAATAGCCGGTTTCAGTTTAGACAGGGCGTCTTCGCGTTGTTGTTGAGTGATTGAAGCCGGGTCGAGAGTCAATGTTTGCAGTGCGGCTCGGGCCAAGTCCGAACGACGTTTAACACGACCGTACAGGATGGTGAACTCGTTATGCAAATTGGCGTAACGAGGATCCTTGAGCCAGCCTTCGATCAATGTTAATCGTGCATCCAGTTTGTCCAGCAGTTCTGTTTGTCCTGCGGCATCCAGTTCCGTATCTTCGTACAGATCTGTTACTAAAATGGCGGTTTCGTTAGACCAATCTCCCCAGGCTTCCTGCTTGGCCGGAATAATGTCAAATTCTTCCAGAGAGATGTCATACGGAGCCAGTTCGGGCAGAATCCCTTGCAGACCGGCGGTCGGGGGTTGAAAGGCGGCGGCTATTGAAACCAGGCAACTGAGGGCGACGATCCCTTTTAGCCACTTGAGTTGATTCGAATCTTTGACGCGGTTCATTCCTGCTCCTTGTTCCTCAACTTGGCGTCATGAAGTTACATAGTTGTAACTGTGTGCAATGACGTAACAGTTTGTTCTGAAGTCACGGTGTGTACTGAAGTCACTGTTACCTGAAACCGGGTTGTATCAGCCGGTTCTCGTCCCGACATTACCTTGTGTTTTTGTCATCCATTAAGACAGCGCAACAGGTAATATCGGAATTATCGGGCTTCCGACAAGGGGGACGAAAGCAAACTCCACTTCGTCCGGAGAAGACTCGAAAACAGACCAACCAGAATCGAGGGGTAACAGTTGGGTAAAATATGAGGGGCTTGTAATGCAATCAGGGCAAATTTCCCGCAATCAGAAATGGACTTACTAATCATCCGTTGCTGGGGTTATTCCTTTTCCTCCGTGAAGCATCTGGAGTGATTGAATCGATGCGAAATCGCCTCGGTAAAGTCCTCCTATTTTGCTCTGATTGCCTCGATTCTATAAATGACCATTCAAAATAACAATTGTGGTATCCCGGCGATGCGGGCGTTTTCAGAAACTCTTCATTTCTGTGCAAACTGCTTTTTTCAGCGTGCGAGAACCTTTTTTCTCTCCGGAAATCGAATTGAGTGGACGTCCCTTTCTTAATCGCTTACAACCGGTTAAGCCAGATCTGGTCGTAAATTTGACTGGATAATGAAAAAGATCCGGTTTCCAGATTCACACAACCGTTTGCACTCAGACGTTTTTACTCAGGTTGATCGATGGAGCGACTCACCCCGCCTCAACAAGCCGTGATTGAACATCAGGAGGGGCCCCTGCTCGTCCTGGCCGGTCCCGGTTCGGGTAAAACTCGCGTGATCACGCATCGCATCGCCCGACTGGTAGACCAGGGAATTGACCCCCGGCGAATTCTGGCGATCACGTTCACCAACAAAGCGGCTCGCGAAATGTTCGACCGGGTCCGCCGGCTTGCTCCTGGGAACAATGTCTGGATCAGCACCTTCCACAAATTCTGTGCGTACCTGTTACGTCGCAATGCCCGCTTGATCGGACTGAAATCAAATTTCACGATCTTCAGTACCTCCGATCAGAAATCCGTCGTGAAACAGGTGCTTAACGATCTCGACATCGACCCGATCCATTATCCTCCCAGTAAT
>JAGQQC010000293.1 GCA_020426395.1 Planctomycetaceae bacterium | reverse complement strand
AAGCTGATGAGTCCCGGGGATGTTCGCCCGATACTCACCGACATATTGACCGGGAAGTTCGTTATGCGGTTTTAGAGGTACGGTAAATGTTTTTGCATTCTGATCCAGCACGAGAACATCAAGTGGTACGGAGGCCGCTTCATAGGGTTCGAGCTGAGGGGTCAGTAGTTTGACACGTAGGCGAATGGTTTGCCCCAATAAGTATTGAGTTCGCTCCAGTAAAATCGTCCCTCGTGGATTTCCACGGCGGGCTCGACCTTGTTGTACTTCGCGAATCGTCTTCGTCCAGAACCGGTCGAGGTATTCCTCATTCAACGACCGCATCCGCCACAGTTCGGCACTTCCAATATAGAGTACATAACCTGATCCAAAAAATTGCGAGGCCAGAAAGACAGGTTGTCCTTCTGATGTTTGACTGCGAGGATCGGAATGGCGGGCATAAACGGTCGCTCCTGCTTTCGTCCCATTCGTCGGATAAGCGCGGTAGATGCCGGGGAACTCCGCCCAGTCCGCTTCAGCCCCATTTCCTTCTTCATTCAACTGAAGGAAACTGGCTGACTTACCATCCTCGGTTAGACTTAATTTCCAGGCTTGAGTCGCCCGATTTCCTATCCCGATTCCATTAAACTGCGTTCCCAGAATAACCGGGGAAAGCTCTTTCACCAGATTCAGATCCGAATCGTCTCGCGCCAGGACAGGTGTGTTCACATCACCGGCAACCAGAATCAATCCCCCCGCCTGTTCGGCAACCCAGGTATGCAGAAGTTCGAGTTGATCCTGGGTAAACTGTTTCCAATCCGCATCGAACGCGATGATCGTGTCGTACTCGATTAATTCGACTGCAGAGGAAGGAAAGCTGGTTAACAACTTGTTCGATTCCTGACTGACCATCCCAACGGTGGTGGGGTCAATGCTCTGTAACCAGACATCCGTAATCATGCCGGGGTGGCGATAGAGCATATTCCGCACAAACCGGTAATCGCGCATCGGGCCACCAGCAATGAGCAAGACTTTCGTTTGCTTATCCTCAACAGTGATCGACCGACGCAGCACATTGTCTTCCTCAGTGATTTCGGGCCTGTCAGCTGTAACGGATCCTCGAATGGAATACTCAAAAGCCCCCACGACTGTCGGTCTTTGCTGAAACCGGATTTCCACCGGAAGTCCGTCTTCGATCAAGTTGACCGTTTCTGTTGTCACCAGAGTAGGTTCTTCTTCGATCTGACCTTCCGGACGCATGAAGAGTTCCAGTTTCGCCTCTTTTCCGGCGAGACCAAAACTTTGCAGGAACACGGTTATCTCGAACGGATCTTTGATATGCACCTGTGAGGGAGCCTGTACCTTCGTCAGTTGCAAGTTCAATGGTTGAGCTGTTCCTCCGACCCCCACAGTGACGATACGAGAATTGGTCGCACGAGCCATTTCATTGGCGGTCTCGGTTGAGATACCGGCATTCGCTCCACCATCGGAGAAAACAGCGACTCCGGAAAAAGTTTTGCCTCCCGCATCGCGCATTAAGTTAACCAGCGATTCTCCCAGACGTGTTTCAACTCCCTGGGGTTGTAAAAGCTCTTCTAAATTAAGGGGGTCTATTGAACCGGACGCGATATCTGAACCCTCAGTCGCTGAGGCGATGTCACGTGAAGGAACTTCTTCTGCAGTCACTCCACGACGATCAAAGCTAGGATAAACTTTGAGCGGTCCGTGCAATTCGGTATCGAACGTATAAAGGCTGACTTCATGTTCTGCTTGCAACTTTTTGAGGAAATCGTCTTCACCCAAAAGCCGCTCAACCACTTCCGCTCGGCTGGATTGCGAGTCTCCACCTGGCTGAGCCTCACCAGCGATATCGTTCTCCGGAAACCGCATCGAGAGGGACGTGTCCACCAGCAGCGCCACTCTTGACGGACGAAACGACATTTTCTGTGTTCGTTCTTGAGGATTAAGCGCAATAATGACCACCCCGACAATGACGAGCAATCGAAGTGTGCCCAGTAGCAAACTCGCCCAGCGGGGTAAGGTTCCCGTATCGCGCCAAGTCAGATAAATCGACAAGGCGGCAATGAGCAAAATCCCCCCACCATAAACGGCCCATTCCCCCGGACCTTCCGGCCAGGACAGTTCGAGTGCGCTCCAGTTATCACTGGCAACAGGCTCGTTCATTGATTGTGAGAATAATAAGTTCATCGAGTCGTTTTTGTTGATTGAGGATGATAACTCATATGATACGCCATCGCCTGTTCTGCCAGCAGAAAGAGCAGCAAGGCGATCAGCAGAAATTTCCGGACGTCCTGGCCCGTCTCTTCTTCGTTGAGTCCTTGCAGTTCGCCCGGTTCGTGAATCCGGATGTTGCCGAATTCACCTGCGGCGGTAAAGAGGGCTCCCGTTTCCATCACGTCCAGGCGACTTTCTCGTGCTGGCACATTATACGCAATCCAGCGTTCTTCCTTGACCTGATTCTGAGTGAGCAGTTCGATCTGGTAGACCCCCGGAGTGGATGTTTCATCAAACTTCGCCGTCAATAAGATGTCTCCCGTGGTCGTCGTTGATTCGCTATTACCACTTCCACTGGATGTGGGAGCCACCGCCTGTATTCGAGTGCGACGTTTGCCCGTCTCTTCAGGCACCAGGATATCCACCTGATCCATGTAATCCACCGCAGGCAAACTGAGATCGATGGGTTCTCCCACATTCCGCGAAACAGATTCACTTTTTTTCCGAGCGATATACTTCTGCAGTTCAAGCTGGAAAATGACATAACTGGGGTTCAGCGACCAGTTGTTCCATTCCGGCCCCGCAGTGGAGAGGAACGAGATAATCTTGCCACTTTCGGCTGATAATTGATGTTCCAAAGCAAACGGAGCCCCGTTTCGCAATCGAGCGATCACCTTAACCCCCTCTGCAGATTGCGGTTCCCAACCTACTTGTACGGGGTAATAAGTCTCCACGCGAACCATATCGACGAACGGATTATCCTGCCCTTCCATGACTTTGAAAATGGGATGCGTTTCAAATTGCAGGTCGGCAATATTGCGTTCGCTGAACTGATCAAAATCAAGTTCCACCAAGGCTTCGCTCGTCGGTTCAAGCGGAACAGGAAAAAGAATGGGTTCTCCACTGGAAAGTTTATCATTATAAAAGACAGGATTGATCGACTGTCCCAGGAACCAGGCGATCCCCCCTCCCTGTTCAACGTATTTCTGTAGCGCCGCTACCGCATCAAGTGAGAGCTCTCCCAAATCAAGCAGGTAGATGCAAGCAAACTGATCAAGGGCTTCCAACCGAAGAAATTCGGGAGACTCAAGACGAACATCAATCCCCGTAAGATCAGAATCAGCGGCCAGTGCATCGGCTACATATTCCGCTCCGGTTTGGGTGGGTGATCCGTCAATAATCAACACCGAAACCCGTTGTGATAAATCAAGTGCGAGATAGCGGCGGTTATCCGCAGAAAGGACATCTTCTTCCAGCCGGACCTCAAGTTGATGCTTCCCCGCCTCCGGCAAAGTCACATCGAATTCTTTAACTTGTTCCTCTCCCGCATCAATCTGCTCCAGTTCAAGACTCATGGGGAGCATCTCACCATCGGCGAAGACTGACAGACGAACATTCCGGGCTCCAGTTTCACCAAAGTTATTAACCGTGGCTTTCAACCGTACCGGCACTCCCGCTGCGGCGACATGCACATCTCCTTCAAGTCCTGTCAGCCCCAGGTTGTCCTGACGAGTATCCGTTGTGCGAATCAAATTTACGGAAACATTAGCATTATCAAGTTTTTGAAACTCTTCCGCGAGGGGCTGCGGTGTTAACCAGTCGGCATCACGAAAATCGGAGATGAAATGCAAATACTGCTGCATCCCTTCATCTTGCTTGAAGAGAACGCCAGCCGCTTCCAATCCTGCTCGCAAATCGGGAGTCCCATAACCACATTTCAGGTTTTCAATACGGGTTTCCAACTCATTCAGGAAGGCTTCGTTCAATGTTTGCTTATAGAGAATCGGTTGCGAGGGATTCGACAAACGGAGCAGGCTTAACTGAATTGTGTTGGGCCTTTTACCCCCTTCCGCCGCCAGTTCGCGAACGACATCCAGTCCTGCCTGAAAAGCATCTTCTTCCTGCAACTGCTCGCGCATCGAACCGCTGTCATCAAGCAAAACGATATGATGCGATTGTGCTCCTTGGAAGAGTGCCATTTCCGAAGGATCGACAACCAGGCGGGCGATCAAGGCAATCAGCAGACCGACCACGATCAGTCGCAATAACAGCAGCAGAAGTTGCTCTAGAAGTAATCGCCGACGATTTTTTTTCTGGCTTTGCAGCAGGAATTCCATCGCGGCAAAGCGAACACGACGATACCGCATCCGATTAATCAGGTGAATGATAATCGGAATCGTGAGCAGCAACGCTCCCCAGGGGAGAACGAAGGAAGGGTTAAAAAAATGTTGTGCCAACCAGCCCATAATACAGCCGGGTCACTCCTGTAAATTAAACCGAATACATCCCCTGCATCCGGTGGGGGTTTCTTATTCTTAAGTACGCACCGAACGGCCAAGTCCGAGGCGATGGTTCAGGTAATACGACAAAGCCGCATCGAGGTGTTCGCTCGTTCGGATTGTTTGATAGTCGATCATGTTTTTCGCACAATAACTACGCAAGTCATTCAGAAATTGAGTCATCGCTTCCAGATAACCTTCACGTAGTGCACGTGGATCGCAGACTAGTTCGCCCATTTCTTCCATTCCGTCAAAACGGGTTGTTCCCTGATACTCGAAATCGAGTTCCTGATCATCTAGGACATGAAAAAGCATCACGTCGTGCCCGCGCGTGCGTAGCATTTGCAAGCCTTTGAACAGGTCGTTTCGATCAACGAAAAAGTCAGAAATAACGACCACGAACCCTTTCCGGGAACGGAATTCATTAACGCGACCTAATATGTCGGAGATATTGGTTTTCGCTTCGGGTGACTGCTCTGTTAACGAAGAGAGTATCGCGTGAAGTTGATTGCGCTGGCTGCTCGGAGGGAGTTGTTTTTTGACCCCCTCGGCAAATGTGACCAACCCCACCGAATCCTGTTGACGTAACAGAAGATAACTGAGAGCGGCGGCGATGGTACATCCATAATCGAACTTGGACATCGCCCCGGACTGAAAAGACATCGACTCACTGAGATCAACAACAAGGGTTGTTCGCAGGTTAGTATCTTCTTCGTAAAGTTTCAGATAGTACTTGTCGGTTTTGGACCAGGCTTTCCAGTCGATGCGGCGGACATCGTCACCCGGTACGTATTCCCGGTGCTGCACAAATTCGATCGATTGACCGAAATAAGGGCTGCGATGCATACCGGAAAGGAACCCCTCCACGATATGCCGGGCACGAACTTCGAGCTGGGAAATCCGCGAGATTTCCTCAGGCTGCAAAAATTTTCTGTAGTCTCGGGTCACTGGTTAATTCACCTTCCTTGGAGGGTGTTTCCGCGATCAAACGTTCGACAACTTTATCTGGAGTGACTCCTTCGCTCTCGGCGCTGAACGAAGTCACAATACGATGCCGCAAAACCGGAGTCGCCAGGGCGGCGATGTCCTCAGTCGAAACATAAGTTCGACCATTCAGCAATGCCCGGGCTTTCCCTCCCAGCAGCAGATATTGGACGGCACGGGGACCTGCCCCCCAGCTAAGCCATTCATTAATAAAGTCGGGCGTTCCTGGCTGATTGATGCGTGTTTGCCGCACCAGAGCCAGAGCGTAATCAACGATATGATCGGTTACCGGAACCTGACGAACCACCTGCTGAAGATCAATAATCTCCTGAGCCGTGAGCACCGGTTTAATATCGTCGGTGCTGATTCCGGTGGTTTGTTTGGCAATCAACTTCTCTTCCGCAAAGGAAGGATACTCCACGAAAACCTTGAACATGAAGCGGTCTTGCTGCGCTTCCGGAAGTGGATAAGTTCCTT
>JAGQQC010000292.1 GCA_020426395.1 Planctomycetaceae bacterium | reverse complement strand
CAAAGTGAACCGGAGAAACAACCATGATGCCCCCTCTTTCCCGTCGTGCCTTTCTGGAACAAAGTGGTTTAGCGATGTTCGCCGCAGGAGGTTTAGCGACATTAGCACGTCCGACACAGGCCGCCGAAAGCCCCTTCAAAAAAGCCCAGATTGCCATCACGTTTGATCTGGAAATGAGCCGCATGTATCCCACTCGTGAGCAGATGGAATGGGACTATCAAAAAGGAAATTTGAACGAGGCGACCAAAGCGTACTCGTTAAAAACCGCCCAGATCGCCAGTGAAATGGGGGGCCAGGTACATTATTTCCTCGTGGGGCAGGTTCTGGAGCAGGAAAACGTCGACTGGCTTAAGGAAATTCACACTCTGGGGCACTCGATTGGAAATCACACCTACGACCATGTCTATCTGCTGGCAAAAAATCGGGACGATATTCAGTTCCGCTTCAAGCGTGCCCCCTGGTTAATCGAGGGGATGGAAGTGGACGAAGTGATTCGGAAGAACATCCATCAGACCACCGTGGCGATGAAAGAACGGCTCGGGTTCGGTCCGGACGGATTCCGGACTCCCGGTGGTTTTTATACGGGACTCGATGGGCGCGAAGACATCCAGCAGATGTTGCTCGACGAAGGATTTACCTGGGTCAGCAGTAAATATCCGGCACGGGGTGTCTATAAGCCGGCCGAAACACCGATCAAGGATATCTTCGATGAACTGATTGCGACCCAGGCCGCCGCTCAGCCTTATGTCTATCCGACCGGCCTCATAGAAATCCCGATGAGCCCGACCGGGGATGTCGGTGCCTTTCGCAGCGGATACTGGAAGCTCGACTCATTTCTTGAATACGTCGAGCTGGCCGTTAAATGGGCAATAGAGAACAAAGCCATGTTCGACTTCCTCGCCCATCCCTCGATTATGTATGTCGAAGATCCCGAGTTCCAAGCAGTCAAGCTGATTTGTGATCTGGTGAATAAATCGAATGGTCAGGCAGAAATTGTGTCACTGTCTAAAATCGCCGAACAAGTGAAGTAGGTCAAGCAGTGCCTGGCCTACGAAATCCTCAAGAAAGATGACCAGAAAGACACCCCGGTTAAACCGTTGCGCCTTCCTGGTCAATCACATCCGTATCAAGCCTGTAAGTCGTTGGTCTGCGAAAAAGGTCCCCTGTTCCACCCTCGAAATGTTACAGGCACCTCGCGAATGAAACAGGGGGCTCCTCAGCTGTGTTGGGGAGTCTTTTCATTTGAGTGGGATGGCCATGCTTTCGTGCTTAAAGTATGACAAGATTTTGTTGATACAACCAATGCATTTAGGTACTATGATCTATGCATATCGTGCATGAAAAATCAGGGGGCTTAAACCATTGGAATTTGATCAGTTACGTTATTTTCTCAAAGTTGCCGAGCGGGGAAGTTTCACCCGTGCCTCGGAAGAATTGCTTATCTCACAGCCGGCCCTCAGTCGTTCCATCCAGAAACTGGAAGATGAGCTGGGACAGCCTGTCTTTGAGCGAAAAACGCGTTCCGTTTCGTTGACGGAAGCGGGAACGCTTTTGCAGGCTCGGGCTCAGCAGATCTTGCAGATCATCGACGACACCAAGGCGGAGATTTCGGATGACGGGCAATCGGGCCGCATTCGCTTGGGGGTAATCCCGACGATTGCGCCTTACTTCCTTCCAGATTTTCTACAACAGTTTGCCTCTGATTATCCCAGTGCGCAACTAATCGTTCAGGAAGAGACCACCGAGAAACTGCTCAAAAGCTGCACGCAGGGTGAAATTGATATTGGTATCCTGGCTTTGCCTGTTCCAGCGAAGTATCTGGAGATTGAAGAACTGTTCGAGGAAGAGCTATTCCTCGTATTACCTCCCGGGCATCCGCTGACTCAAAAGAAGAACATCAAGTTAACTGATGTTGAACCCTACCCGTTCGTGTTGCTGGATGAAGCGCATTGTTTGTCGGATAACATTATGTCCTTCTGTCGGCAAAAATCGATGCAGCCCGTCGCACTTGAACGAACCAGTCAATTGGCGACGGTACAGGAACTGGTTGCGCTGAAGCATGGAGTTTCGATGGTTCCTGCCATGGCCAAGGTTCTCGATCAGACTGACCGACGGATCTACCGCTCTCTTTCGGGAGGGAAACCGACCCGTAAGATTGCCATCGTCTGGAACCCATACCGCTTCCAAAGTCGGTTGATACAGGTTTTCCGGGATCATCTGAAACGATATGCCAAAAAGAGGCCCAAATAGCAGCGGGACCAGTTACAATCAAGGAACGTTTTCTCCCGCCCAGTCGCGAGTCAAAAAGGATCGTTCCATGTTGTATCACCGTTTCCTGATTCTGCTGCTCACTGTTGTTGTCGCGTTTGCTTCCTCTTCCTTTGCTGAAGAAAAATCGTCAAACACCAGGACCTATCAGAACAAGTTAACCTTGCTCGAAAATCCGGAACCGTTATTGAACGACTATCCCGAGTTCATCGCGCCGGTCAAAGAACTCAAACGGTACGAAGCCCCCCTGCTCGTCAACGATGAAGGGGCCGACTTAAGTGTGCGGGCTTGGCGGTTCTCTTATAACGCGCGGGGGATCATCGAAGTTCCCAATAATATTCGGCTCGATCAAACAGCCGTCATCATGGTGCACCCGTGGGGAATTGATGATGGCCAAGGGTGGACGACTCCCGAACCGGCCGGGGCGGCTGATTTCTGTACGCCGGACAAAAACCACCTTGCTGCCCGGCATACGCGTGAGGTGATCGATCCTTTCCTCAAACGCTTGCGTAGTAAAGCGGGCTTTGTCATGTTCAGCATCATCGGGGATGTCGATCCACTGCGCAAAAAAATGTATCGAACGTTTGATGACAACCCGACAAAAGAGGAACGAGAACAAGCGCGGGCTGCCGTTCTCAAAAAACTGGCCGATTTCGAGTACAAAGGAGGAACGATTCCGGAGGAGATCACTCTTTCAGAAGAGACGCCCGTGATCGACTACTTCAAACAGTTCCCCGGTCTCGATGCGGGGCCGCATTACAACAACGAAGGTTTCTGGAGTCTTCCCGTCCCAGTTACCAGTGATGTGACCGTTGAGCATGACGATGTCCTGATCTTCGATCGGGAAGGTTACAAACCGCTACGCGATTTCCTCAAAAAGAACGGCATCCGGCATATCCTGCTCACCGGTTACGCAACTGACATGTGTTTCTGCCGCACGACAGCGGGTTACGAGAACCTGTCTCGTGACTTCAACGTTTTCCTCGTCGGTGACGCAACCCTCGCCACCTTCCCCGCGAACGACACTCCCCGGTATGCCACCAATGCACACATTTCGTACGCGGCCCTCAATCAATTCGTGACCCAGGTTTCCTGGGTGAAAGAGATTGAGAGTGACGGTGAAACGAAGGTGAGCCAAAAGTAAATTTGGTTAACCACCAATGCACCAAGTATTTTTAGAACGAGAAATACACGAAAAAAATTCAAACCCATTCAACTTCAAAAGTGAAAGGTGCTTCTTAAGATATTATTTCAACAATCCAGCTCTTTGTGCCTTGGTGTTTTGGTGGTTCAAAATAATTTACAATAGCGCCCCACCATCAACCACGTGCAACTGACCGGTCGATAACGTCGTGCCGATGGCGAGGTGTAATACTGCGTCAGCGATGTCGGAGGGTTTGGCCGGGCGCGGGATGGGATAATTTGCGGCGAGGCCCTGTAAGGCTTCTTCACTCATGACGGCGCGTAACCAGCGGCTTTCGATTGGGCCGGGGCAGACGGCGTTCACTCGGATTTCGGGAGCAAGGGTCAGGGCCATCGATTTCGTCAGTGTGTTAAGCGCTCCCTTGCTCGCGCAGTAGGCGATGCTTGATCCCCGTCCACAGATGCCGGCGATCGAACTGACATTCACAATCGCCCCCTGCTCCGATTTTTTCAAAAGTGGAGTGGCTGCTTTCATGCAGAAAAAAGGCCCCTTCAGATTCACGGCCAGGATCGAATCCCAGATGTCTTCCGTCAACGCGTCCAGGTTCTTGTGTTCGATGAACTCGGTCTTCGCCGCGTTGTTCACCAGCACATCAAGCCGCCCGCACTCCTTCTCGACTTCGGCGAACATTTGCTTCACGGCGGCCTCATTACTTACATCCGCCCGCATCACCCACGCCCGTTGCCCCGCTTCTTTAACGAGCTCCGCGGTTTCCTGGGCTTCGGCTTCACTCCGCGAGTAATTGATAACAACGTCGAACCCGACTTCCGCAAACTGCACGGCACAGGCTCGACCGACGCCCGTGGCGCCGCCGGTGATGAGGACGATTGGATTATTAGTATTCATTTATCTTATGTTCTGGTTTCGAATATGTTTTCTCTGTGGAACTTCAGAAAACTTTTATCTGGAAAAAACTTTTCGGGTAATACGATAGGTTTTTTATTGTAACGAAGTAGTGTGTCGCTTAAGAAGGGATCAGAGCTTTTTGTGATCGCTTTTGAAACGAGGACTGTATACTCGTCTGAAATAGTAAGGAATCCTGTGTCAAATGCTTTGTCATGAAGTACTGACAAGCTAAGTCCATTCTTTGGGTTCAAACGGATCGTTGGGTTGGACTTCCATGGGACAATATGACTTGCGATGAGAAAGTGTGGATTTGATACCCCGGTAATACAGCACTTAAAGTTGTAAGAACTGAGAACCGCTTTTCGGAAAAAGTTCTGGCCAATTCGCTGCTTTGATAATACTGTTTGTTCTCGACCTTCATAATTCTCATTCTCAATATTGAGGTTCTTCGGTTGATTATCCAAAAATAATTCTTCTAATTGGGATACTGCTTTCTCTGATTCATTTGCAAAATTTTCCCAGTCATCAATCATTTCATTCCACATAGCACGATCTGTTTTTGATGCACCTTTCAATCCGCTTCGACCTGAGAAAATTATTTCAGGATCAAGGCTGGCAATATTACAGAGTTTCATTGATAACGCACTTGGGCTACGGTGTAACATTTCAGCATATCGAATTATTTCAGGATTTTTGGAATGAAACATTCCGAATGGAATCTGACAGTACAGGTTGAAAGCAACTAGTAATTCTCGTCGGGTCCATTTCGTATTATTTTTCATTTCGGTATCAACTCACTTGCGACAACTATGGGGCGGGTTTGATTGGTCTTGAAGTTGTCTATTCTCTTAAGATGCCTATTATTTGCACCAATTTCAATTACTTTACTCACTTGCCCGTACCCCCTCCGCCCGGTATCCTCGTCTATTCAGTGGTTTTCAATCTACATGCACTTATTTTCACTCCCGGGAGTTTGCTCATGCGGCGGTTGGTTGGTTTTGGTTTGGTGACGTTGGTGATGGCCTGTTCGGCGTCGATGGTGATGGCGGGCGAGTGGGTTGAGATGTTTGATGGGACTTCCCTCAAGGGGTGGACCCAGAAAAACGGAACGGCGAAATATGTGGTTGTGGATGGGACCATTCAGGGAACCACCAATGAAGGGAGCCCGAATTCCTTCCTCTGTTCAGACAAATTGTACGGCGATTTCGAATTAGAGTTCGAAGTAAAAGTCGACGACGCGTTGAACAGTGGCGTCCAGATTCGTTCGCAGACCAAAGAGGGTACGAACGAAGGTCGCGTCAATGGACCGCAGGTCGAAATCGAAGCAAGTGGAGAGAACGGAGCCGAGGCAGGTTATATTTACGGTGAAGCGACCGGTCGCGGCTGGTTGACTCCGGAAGCGGAACTGATCCCTCACAAGCATTTCAAAGATGGTGAGTGGAACAAATACCGAGTCGTCGCTAAAGGTCCCCACATCCAGACCTGGATCAACGGTCACATGATCGCCGACCTGACGGACGAAGCGATTTACGAAACTCACCCCAAAGGTTTCATCGGGTTGCAAGTCCACGGCATCGGCAAAGGAACTGGCCCTTACCAGGTCGCCTGGAAAAATATCAAAATCAAAGAACTCGATTAATGACGAATCGAGATTCAAACTGAAATCTAAAGAGAGCCCGGG